>CALBPF010000222.1 GCA_937899105.1 uncultured Flammeovirgaceae bacterium
GGCTACATAGTAAACTATCTTTTTCATAATTAGGATATTCTAGGTACTAGTTAATGTAAATAATAGAGGGGCGGGTTGGGTGCCGGCGCTTAGAGCAAAATAACCTAAGCGCTTAGCGCCAGACCCTTTGCTAAACCTGAACCGTTTTCCAGTTTCCTTTTTTGAAAATGAAAATGCTTACAATGGCGTATAGTACCAGAGCAATGGCAATAGCAAGGAAAATACCGAAAGGTCCAAAATCAAATGTCCTCGAAAGTATCCATGCCAGTGGGACTTCAAACATCCAAAAACAGAAGAAGTTGATCACTGTTGGTGTTTTAGTATCCCCGGCGCCATTAAAAGACTGCCCTATTACCATGCCATAAGCGAAGAATACGTAACCAAAGCAAATCACTCGCAATGCCAGCGCGCCATATCTAACTACTTCATCAACTGCGGAGAACATTCTCACAAACTCTTCTGCCCAAACGCCAAAAACCAATGATACTATGGCCAGGAAGATCATATTATAATAGGCGCACTTCCACACGGACTCCTCTGCTCTGGAAGGTTGTTGCGCTCCCAAATTTTGCCCGACTAATGTGGCTGACGCATTGGCCAGCCCCCATGAAGGCAAAATTGTGAACATGATAATTCTGAACGCGATGGCATACCCGGCTAAAACTTCACTGCCGAATACAGCGCTGATCCTCACCAGAAAAAGCCAGCTTAACGTACCAATCATGTATTGTCCAATTCCTCCAAGGGAAATTTTAACCAGATTCATGATCACTGCCCACTGCAGCTTCACATGTCGCCATGCGATTTGAATAACGGATTTAGCGCGGGTAAGTACAAATATCTGTATGAGCACACCTACTCCTCTGCCGGTGTTGGTAGCAATGGCGGCGCCATCTACACCAAAAGCGGGGATAGGTCCCAGCCCGAAAATAAAAATAGGGTCTAAGATAATATTCAGTCCATTGGCAATCCAAAGTACCCGCATGGCTACGCTCGCATCGCCTGCTCCACGGAAAATAGCGTTGATCAGGAACAGTAACATCACTGTGATGTTACCCCCTAACATAATTTTAGTATAGCCATAACCTTCCTCAACTAAGGAAGCTTCGCCACCCATCAGGCGAAGGATATCCTTTGCGAAGAATATGCCGACCGCGCTGAAGAGTATGGAAATAAAACCAGCAATAAATATGGCTTGCATTCCTGCTTCAGCTGCTTTATCTTCTTGTTTTTCCCCAATTCTTCGAGCTACAACAGCTGTTGCGGCCATGCTCAAACCGATGGCAATGGCATAGATAATCATAACTACAGATTCAGTAAGCGCTACCGTTGCTACGGCATTAACACTGACCTTGCCTACGAAGAAAATGTCCACGACTGCAAAAAGTGATTCCATCACCATTTCCAGTATCATGGGTATTGAGAGCATAAATATGGCTCTTTTAATGCTGCCGTTGATGAAGTCTTTTTCTTCACCCTTCACGGCTTTCATAAAGTTTTTGAAAAATGTATTTAAACGCATTACATCGATTTTAAGAATAAAGACTAGTGTTTGTGGGACGAACAGAAGCTAGCCTTCTTAAGGCCTGCCTCTTAGGCGGGAACCGATGCGAAAGTATTCATAGGGCGTTTAGCGTTTAATAATGTGATGATAAAGTGACTAATTACTTTGACAAAGCAAAGTAAAATAGTGATACGAGCAAAATTTATTTTGGTTGGCCTTCTGCCAAACTTTTTGATTTTCTATAGAATTCCACAGATCTAATGATCATAATGCAGGTAATTAACCAGAACAATCCGATAACGAACCCCGCTAAAACATCAGAGGCGTAATGGACTCCTAAATAGATCCTGCTAGTGCCAATCATCACGATCAACAGGCTCAAAAAGAATACACTTAAGGCTCTTAGGAATCCAAAAGGGAGATATTTATAGCAGAGATAAATTAGAAATCCATACAGCGCTGTGGCGCTCATAGCGTGTCCACTTGGAAAGCTGTAAGAACTGGCTTCTACCAAACGCAGAGCATTGACAGGGCGCGGACGCGCCACAAAATGCTTGAGAGCAACATTGAGCAGAAATGAAGAAATGAGAACAATGGAAGACTGTATTGAGGTGTTCCACTTGAAACCCCTGTAGTAAAAAACTATTCCCATAATCGGGATTAATGTGAAGTAGGCCGGTGCACTGCCAAGATTGGTAATAACAGTAAAGAACTGCGTCAATGTTGGTGATCGGAGGCTATGCAGTATGTCAAAGGCGCTCTTGTCAAAGGCTTCAAACCGGGGGCCATACAGATCGTCTGCAATACTTATAAAGAAGCTTAGCGAAATAATCGCCACAGTTCCCACCAGCAGCAATGAACCCATAAAGAGTACGTACTCTCTCTTATGCTGGTAAAGTTCTGTGGCAAGCTTGTGCGGAGAAGTGAATTTTCGAAACAACGAACGCATAGAAGCATGAAGCTAAGAAAAAATACGGGTTTTAGTAAACGCTTAGGTATACCGTTAGATCCTTAATCGATTTCCATTTGCTCAAATAACTCCTCCACGTTTGTTGCTTCAGGGAAGAATTCAAGAATTCTTAGCATAACTTCATCAACGAGCGTATCAGGACAAGAAGCGCCGCTGGTAAGAATTATTTTTGGAGTTTCAGGGAGCCAGTTTTCAGTCTGAGTCTTTTCTTTTTTAGCGTAGTTGAAATGATTGATGAGCGCACGGGATTCTATCTCGCCGGCTGAATTTATGAAGTAGGTCGGGAACTTTTGCTCACAAAGTTCTACAATATGAGAAGTATTGGAGCTATTGTAGCCACCTACTACAATAGCTAAATCGGCTGATTCTTCAAGAAGTCCGTACGTTGCATCCTGATTATCATTAGTTGCATAACACAGTGTATCGCGCGTATCAGCGAAGTGTTGCTTGTAGTCATCGCCACCATACAGGTCAATCATAACTTGTTTAATGTGATCTGCAATGGCCTGGGTTTCTGTAGCCAGCATGGTGGTTTGATTTACAACTCCAACCTTGTCGAAATGGAGAGAAGGATCAAAACCTTCAGAATACTTGCCTTTGAAAAGTGAATAGAAATCATTTTTTGACAATTCACCGGAAATCACCTTACCCAAGTTTTTTGCTTCTTCCATATCTTTCACAATAACACTAGGCGCGTTATTGGAGCTATGAGAAAAAGTAGCGCGGGTCTCTTCATGTTTATGCTTACCATGGATAATAATGGTATGGTCCTGCTGGCCTAATTTTTCGCTGCGCTTCCATACTTTTTCTACAAAGGGACATGTAGTGTTGTATTGCTGAACTTGAATACCAATTGTCTTAAGCTTTTTTTCAATTTCCAAAGTGGTTCCAAATGCCGGTATAATTACAATGTCTTCAGTTGTTAGCTCTTCCCATGGAATGAATTGAGTGCCGTCCGTATCCATAATGAATTGAATGCCCTTGGCGGTAAGGTCATTGTTTACTTCCTGGTTATGGATCATTTGGCTTAATAGGAATACGCGCTTACCTGGATTTTCCTCCAGCGCTTTGTAGCTAATTTCAATGGCGTTTTCCACGCCATAACAAAAGCCAAAGTGGCGGGCTATATAAAATTTTACTGGCCCAAAATCCAACTCAGTGGGCGTAAAATCCTTTTTGCGAGGGTCAAGGATTTTACGAGCCTCTTTCACCTTTCCTGTTAAGGAAGATTTATAGTATTCCGGAATGTCGAACTTTTTGATGGCAGTCTAATTTTAAATCGTTTCAAAAGTAGCAATCCGTTACTTAAGAAACTCAACCTGAAAAAGAAACAAGAAGTAGTGGTTGTTGGTTTTGTTTATTTTTTGGTCACTGCATTGAAGAATAAAAACAAAAATGGGGCTTTTTCTTGTTGAAAAAACCCCATTCCATGAAGAAAAGCTTGCGCCAAACTCATGCCAAGTTACAGTTATCGCTGCTTTGTTCGCAGGCTCAAGCCGAAACTCAAGTTCGAACGCTGATGTTCCTGAATGCTCTCAAGCAAAACATAGATAAGCTCACACTCACTAAATTTTCTCCGAATTCACCATCTGCAACGCTAGTTATTTCAGATCGTTGGCCGAAGCTTCAATCCCTTTTGGTTGATTTCCTTGAACTCAAACTACCTACAACGAATTCCAGAAAGTTTAAGCTGCTCTATCAAGTGTTTCAGACTGCAACTTTAGCCGTTTCAAATCATAAGCTTTAACACCTTGATTCTTGCTGCAACACTCTGCGACCTTTCAGTACTTACCTAACACTCTTTTGTGCTTACTGCAAGTATCTCTCACTTGGTATGACTAATGTCGCAACATTATCTTTACGCGCAAACTTTTGATAACTCTGTTTTCCCACAAGTTTCCCACCGTTTTTGAAAACTAAAAGCAGGCTGTTATAAACAGTTAAGAGACTGTAATCACATAGTTATCCACAAAAGAAGTAATGAGGCATTTGGAGTTCTGTATCAATCACATATCTTTGTAAGTGATTACTCACTTTTATGACAGAAAAACAAGAAAGAATTCTGGAAACCGCATTGTCACTTTTTGCCAAAGATGGCTTTTCAGCTACTTCAACCAGCAAAGTGGCCCGTGAAGCCGGGGTTTCCGAGGGTTTGATCTTCAGGCATTTTGAAAATAAGGAAGGGCTGCTCAACGCGATTCTTGAGAACGGACGTCAGAAGTTGACGGTAATCTTTGATTCAATACATCATCTGGAGGAACCAAAGGAGATATTACGGCGGGTTATTGAACTTCCCCTCACCATTGATGAGGACCAAAGACCATTTTGGAAGTTGCTTTACGCACTCAAGTGGCAGGCGGATGTTTATGATGACAGCATGTCTAATCCAATGAAGGACATTCTCATTCCGGTATTTGAAGCCTTAAATTACCATCAGCCTGAGTTAGAATCAGAGCTGGTAATGGTTTTAATGGATGGAATGGCAAGCCATATTCTGTTGAAAAGGTCAGGAAATGTAGAGGATATTAAGGAGTTGATTTTTAAGAAGTATGATTTGTAAAAAGTTTGTTTAAACACTAAGTGATTACTCACTTATCATAGTAACATTTATGGAAAAGAAAAAAATAGCATTGATCACCGGAGCCTCAGCAGGTATAGGTAAAGAGTTTGCTCATATTCATGCCGCGCGAGGTGGTGATTTGGTAATCGTGGCACGTAGAGAGGATAAACTGCTGGCGCTAAAGGAAGAAGTGGAGAAAAATTACGCTGTGAAAGTTAATCTCCTTGTTAAGGACCTTTCGGATCCAAAGGCGCCAAAAGAGATTTATGAGGAAGTACTACAGCAGGGCATTCAAATTGACTATTTAATCAACAATGCCGGTTTTGGAGGTATTGGTAAATTTTATGAACGAGACCTGGCCAAAGAATTAAATATGATCAATTTGAATATTTCAGCGCTGACTTCTCTTACCCATTTTTTCTTGCAGGATTTTGTAAAGAAGAATTCAGGTAGAATACTGAATGTGTCGTCTACAGCTAGTTTACTGCCGGGTCCGTTGCAAGCCGTTTATTATGCTACTAAGGCGTATGTGACGTCTTTCAGTAATGCTCTGGCAGAAGAGTTGCGCGATACAGATATTAGCGTAACCAATCTTATGCCCGGCGCTACAGCTACAGAATTTGGAAGTATATCGGGAATGGATAAGACCGCATTGTTCGATAAAACGGCCAGTGCCAGAAAAGTAGCTGAAGACGGTTATAACGGCATGCTAAAGGAGAAGCTAGATGTGATCTCAGGACTTACCACCTCTCAAAAAATAATGATGTCGATGGTGCCGCTCACGCCTAAGAAAGTGCTTTTGTCTCAAGTAAGAAAAATGCAGGCGGTGAAAGGTCAATGATGAAGAAGATATTTAAAATTCTAAAATCCATGGTATTTATATTTCTAGGAGTATTAGGCTTACTCACCTTAGGTGTTATACTATTTGTAAACACCGCTCCACAAATGGGTCAAAAGCCTCACGGAGAGCATCTGAACTTAATTAAAACCTCTCCCAACTATGGAGAGAACGAATTTGTTAATCTTATAGAAACCAAAATGGGTTCATTTTCAGAAATGATGCGTACCATTCCAGATTTTATCTGGAGCAAAAATGGAGAACCTTCGCAGTCTGTTCC
>CALBPF010000223.1 GCA_937899105.1 uncultured Flammeovirgaceae bacterium
CCAATTTGACACCTTCCGAAAAGTTGAGTCAGGCGGTGATAAGAGGGATGCAGGAGAAGAAGGCTTCAGACATAGTTTTGATGGATTTAAGAAACGTAAAAAATGCAGTGGCTGATTTCTTTGTACTTTGTACAGGCTCGTCGGACACGCAGATAGATGCTATTGCAGAATCAGTAGATGAACAAGTAATAAAAGAAACCGAGGAGAATCCTTGGCATCAGGAAGGAAAAGAGAATAAGGAGTGGATGTTAATAGATTATGTTAATGTAGTCGCTCATATTTTCAAGCAAGAAACACGCAAGTTTTATGGGCTGGAAACCTTGTGGGGAGATGCTCTGGTTCATTCATATGAAGAAACTGTCTGAATCAGGAACATTAAAAAGTAAAAGCCGTTAACAAAGAGATTAATTTCAGAAGAGGAAGATGCCAGATAAGAAGAAGATAATACCTAAATCACCAAAGCCAAATTATCAGATATGGATTATTGCGATACTAATCGCTCTGATTTTTGGGGTGACCTATTTCAACGGCTCAAATTCACTACCTGTTGTTTCCAGTAACCGGTTGGAGAATATGTTGTTGAGTAATGATGTGCGCAAGGTTGTACTAATCAGAAACCAAAATTATGTTGAAATAACATTAAAGTCTGAAGCTTTAGAAAACGCAAAGTATAGATCGGAACTAGAGTCTCAAAACACCTTTGGCGTTGGGGGTGGTCCTCATTTCAAATGTAAGTTTGGAGATGTGGCCAAGTTTGAAAATGATTACGACGATTGGAATGAGAATCTACCAAGAGAACAGCAAGTATCCCTTGAGTATGATGATAGATCTGATTTCACCAGTATATTCTGGCAATGGGGCTTCCTAGCCTTTATCCTGTTTGGCTTTTGGTTCTTAATGCGAAGGATGACAGGTGGGGGCGGCCCTGGGGGTCAAATTTTCAATATTGGCAAATCAAAAGCAGCCCTTTTTGACGCAGAAAACAAAGTGAAAATCACTTTTGGTAATGTGGCAGGGCTAGACGAAGCTAAGGAAGAAGTAAAGGAAATTGTAGATTTTCTTAAAAACCCAGGTAAGTTCACTAAGCTTGGAGGTAAGATTCCCAAGGGGGCTTTATTAGTTGGCCCTCCGGGAACAGGCAAAACATTATTAGCCAAAGCAGTTGCGGGAGAAGCGGCTGTTCCATTTTTTACACTTTCTGGCTCCGACTTCGTAGAAATGTTCGTGGGTGTGGGCGCCGCAAGGGTTAGAGATCTTTTCAAGCAAGCAAAAGAAAAGGCTCCATGTATTGTTTTTATTGATGAAATTGACGCTATTGGAAGGAGCCGTGGCAAAGGACAAATGCCTGGTTCTAATGATGAGCGAGAAAATACACTAAACTCACTTTTAGTTGAGATGGACGGATTCTCAACGGACTCAGGAGTCATTATTCTCGCAGCCACAAATCGTCCTGACGTATTGGACTCTGCATTGATGCGTCCCGGAAGGTTCGACAGGCAAATTAGCATAGATAAACCGGATATTGTTGGACGTGAAGCTATTTTCAAAGTACATCTGAAACCATTGAAAATGGCCAAGGACGTCGACCCTAAGAAGTTAGCTGCACAGACACCCGGTTTTGCAGGTGCGGAAATAGCTAACGTTTGTAACGAAGCGGCTTTGATAGCTGCAAGACGTGATAAGTCGGCGGTAGATATGCAGGATTTTCAAGATGCCATTGATCGGGTTATTGGGGGCCTTGAAAAGAAAAGTAAGATCATTTCCCCTGAAGAGAAAAAAATTGTTGCTTATCACGAGGCAGGACATGCCGTAGCAGGCTGGTTCCTAGAGCATGCTGACCCATTAGTGAAAGTAAGTATAGTACCTCGTGGAGTAGCAGCATTAGGATATGCACAATATTTACCTAAAGAGCAGTTTCTTTACCAAACAGAGCAATTAGTAGACGAAATGTGCATGGCACTTGGCGGTAGGGCCGCAGAAGAACTTACTTTTGGCAAGATATCTACGGGAGCATTAAGTGACCTTGAACGTGTTACCAAGATGGCCTACAGCATAGTAAGTGTCTATGGAATGAATGACAAAATTGGCAACGTATCGTTTTATGATTCTAAGCAATCCGACTACAACTTCACAAAACCTTACTCAGAAACCACGGCTGAAACGATTGATGCTGAAGTAAGAAGGCTCATTGACGACGCCTATGTGCGAACAAAAGAGTTGTTAAGTAAGCACAGTGAGCATTTGGTGGTAGTTGCTAAAGAACTTTTGGAAAAAGAGATTATATTTCAGAGTGACTTAGAACGTTTAATTGGTAAAAGACCATTCTTGCATCAAACTTCGTATGAAGCTTACACTAATGGTAAGCTTAAGGAGGAAAAAAAAGAAGACGAAGTGTCTAAAAAGGATTCTAAACCGGAGAATAGGCAATTTCCCGAAAAGCCGGAAGAAGTTAAGAGCGAAAATTAACATTTATACAAATCATCAAAATCAGGTACTTTTAGGCGCCTGATTTTTTTTATGCTCAAAAAGGTAGATACACTTAGTAGTCGGTACATTTATTTCGCATCTGATTTTCATTTGGGAGCGCCTACTGAAGAATCAAGCCGGGCAAGAGAAAAGAAAATCGTACGGTGGCTCGATACGATTAAAGAGGATGCACATTCCATATATTTATTAGGGGACATCTTTGATTTTTGGTTTGAATACTCATATGTAATCCCCAGGGGTTTTATCAGGCTTCAGAGTAAACTGATCGAACTGGTAGATTCAGGTATACCCATCTACTTCTTTTCAGGAAATCATGATATGTGGATGTTCGACTATTTCCCGACGGAATTTGGCATTCCTGTCTACCATAAAGAGATGCAACTGATTGTTGGCAACCAAAAGCTGCTAATCGGTCATGGAGATGGACTTGGTCCGGGAGATAAAATGTATAAGGTCCTAAAAAAGATATTTAGAAATAAGTTTTGCCAATGGCTGTTCGCAAGGATTCATCCCAACCTTGGCATTAGTATTGCAAACTATTGGAGTAAAAGCAGCAGGATCAGTAACATAAAAAAAGGAGATGATGATTTTAAGGGTGATAAAGAGTTCCTTCTCCAATATTGTAGATCGAAAGAGCAGCAAGAACACCATGATTACTATGTCTTTGGTCATAGACACTTGCCACTCAACCTTGAAATCGGGAATACCAGCAAATATATTAATCTGGGTGAATGGGTAAATTATTATACCTATGGCAGGTATGATGGAGAGCAATTTGAATTACTCACGTTTGAAGAAAGTTAGAATTTTAGTCTGTCTTCTGATTCTATATTCAGGCTCCTCTATTGGTCAGGATTTTGCAGAAGTTAGGACGATTTCAACTGAGCTACCCCACCTCGTATCCACAGATAAAAAAGGAAACATTTACGTTTCTCATGCTAATGGAGCCATCAATCAGTACAATACTGATGGCGACTTACTCAACCACTACTCGCCGGTAAAACCCTCTGAAGCTACTTTAGTAGAAGCCTGGAATCCACTTAAAATATTCGTTTTTTATCGTGATTTTCAGGAATATGTTTTTCTGGATAGATTCTTAACCACCGCCAGTAGATTCTCTTTTGCAGAAATTTCGAGCTACGTAGGCTTGGCTACCATAAGCGCTGACAATAACCTTTGGTTGATAGACTACAGTGAATTCAGTTTAAAAAAATACGATGTGAATCTTCAACAGGTTACCATCGAGCGGCCATTGGATTTAGTTCTTGATCCGGATGAGTATGATTTGACCTTCATGCGTGAATATCAAAATTTGTTGTTTTTAGCTGATAGAAACAGAGGGGTACTAATGTTCGATAATCTTGGAAATTACCTTCGCCTGTTGTCTACAGATCAATTAGACTACTTTAGCTTTAATAAAAATGAATTGTATTTCGCAAACCACCAGTCTCTAGGGTTTATTGATATCTATACTGGAAAAAAGAGAAACGTTGATCTTCCTAAAAGCACGTCTTTTGGAATAATAACTGATCAGGGAGTGGCTCTCATTTCTAAGGAAGGAATAAGTATTTTTTTAAAAAATGAATGAATTTACCCCCAAATGGGGGATTCACCAGTCGTAAAAACTTCGGAACTTAGATTCAAGTTCTGATTGATTCAAAAAGACTCCTTTGATTGATGCCTAGGCGGAGAAAAAAGGAGTTTTTTGTTAAACACCCGTCTTGTCTAGTCATTTTGGCACACCCATGGAATCCCCTTGGAGACTTTCGATTCAATTGCTCTGACTTTTTCTAGCTCATCAATAAGCTCCTGCTGATTAAATGTGAAGGATATTGGTATGGCTATGCCACTTACATTAACGCTTCCGTTTATGAGCCAGTAAAAAGGATCGCGCTGTGAATCACCGTTTGAAGAATAAAGGTAGCTGTTGAAGATAGCTTTACACTCACATTCACCGGGTTCTTTAAAGAAAATTTATCCAGGTCTTGAGCAGATATGCCCATCGGAACCATGAGCAAAATCAATAAAAACCAACTTGTTAAAATATACTGCATTAACGGACTTTGAGGCTTAACCAATGGATAAACGTAGTCAGTATGTATAAATATTTAAACTAAAATGATGAATATGATTGTATAAGTAGGGCTTCCTCAAAAAGTAGCGTTTAGGTTGGATGCGAACTTGGATAAGTTCAT
>CALBPF010000224.1 GCA_937899105.1 uncultured Flammeovirgaceae bacterium
GCGCTATTCGTGGATAAGCTCCCCGCCGTGCCTTGAAGAATTTTCAAGTGAGCCCTATCTATTTCAAGCGTCTTAAATCTACTTTTTCGATTTCAGAATTTTCATCGTGATTTGGCTTGTAAACGGAACCATTTGCAATATCAACTATTAGTCTTAAACCTCAATTGACTAGAACTATTTCCTCTTATAAAAATATAACTGAGCCTCCGTGTCATCTGGCTCTTCACTTAAGGTATAAAAGCCACTACCATCATTCTTCCAGGCCATCGCTTCACCCTGCGGCTCGCTCTTATATGGAATATTAATTGCCGCGCGTGAAAGAGCTTCAATCACCGACTCGTCATCATTCCGCCGCCAATACAGTATCTCATCATAGGTCTTTAGGATAATCTCTCTTCCATCTGGGGAAATATCACCGGCAATGATCTTAAGGTGGGGCAAAGTGCCAAGCTTTACCAGCTCATTAATATTATCAACATTTTGTGGATAAGACATTAAATAAATGTGGACTTGGCGTTCACGTTTCGAAATGATGTATAAATCTTTCGTAAGAGGATCTATCATCAGACATTCTGCATCTCTGTTTCCATCAGGATATCGAAATTCAATGATGTTATAATTGTCAATCAGTGAAGATCTGTAGGCCTGGGGTTCTTTGAATCGATAAATGTATTTGTCTTCATAAATAGCTTGATTATCTCCTATTTCTGCAATATACAGGTAGTTTTCATTTTTTACCGGGCCAGGTCCGACAGCAATGTCTTCCCAATCTCGGTTTCTCACCCCTTTCAGGTAAAACTCACCTACATCTTCTCCGTTTTCATGGATCAAAAATAACCTTGAAGTATCACCGCTATCGTTATGAGTCCATAGCAGTCCAGGGTTTATCTGGCTGGCCTCAAGACCCGAGGCTTCATTGATTTCGTCATTTGCTAAAGCCCCCAGGCCCTTACCTTTTTCGAATAGCGACTCATCATAAATGGTCGTGCTATTACAGGACAATATCATACTTATAAAGACCAAAATTCGGCGCTTCATCTTTTCATAATTTTTTACAAATATAGAGCCTTACACACAGGATAACGCAAGTTTTGTACTACTTTCAATTTGTTAACGACCTGTTAAAAGCATATCTATCAGCCGTTAAATTCCTATTTTCAAGTTATGATTAACAGTTCTTTATGAAAAGGAATACGATCAGGGGTTTAATTCTGCTGGCCGCAGTGAGTATTGTAGGTATCGCCGGTGTACAAGTCTATTGGTTTAACAAAGCTTTTAATACCGAAGAAGAATTATTTAACCGAGAAGTAAATACTGCACTTTTCAATGTAGCTACACAGTTTTTTGAATTGAGCGAAACCATGGCGCCGCCTGTTAAACCCATCAAGCAACTTAGCACTAATTATTATGTGGTGATGATCAATAATGAGGTTGACGCCAGTTTATTAGAGCGCCTTTTAAAGTCGGAGTTTGAAAAGAGGAGCATAACCGCAGATTTTGAGTATGGCATTTATGATTGTACTAATGACAAAATGGTTTATGGCAATTATGTTAGCTTCGACGAAAATTCATCACAAACTGGAACGGACAAAGCGCTGCCTAAATGGGAAAACCAGAGCTACTATTTCGGAGTACAATTTCCACATAAGGCTTCTATTATAACAAACAGGATGGGTATCTGGATATTCTCTTCATCAGTACTTGTGCTGGTCGTGATCTTTTTTGCCTATGCCATGTTTGTTATTTTGAAGCAAAAGAGGCTTTCAGAGATTCAGCGTGATTTCATTAACAACATGACGCATGAATTCAAAACGCCTATATCTACTATAGCTCTTTCTACAGATGTATTGAAGGATCCTAAAATCGTAGAACAGCCGGAACGCTTAAGTAACTATGCAACCATCATTGCAAATGAAAACTCTCGTTTAAAGAACCAGGTAGAGCGAGTACTACAAATGGCGCATTCGGATAAGAGTGATTTAGAATTGAAAAAAGAGCCCATTCACATTAACCAACTTATAGAATCTGCCATGAATACTTTTGATTCTAAAAAGGAGGTGAAATTTGTATCTAAACTGGATGCAAAAAATGACCTTATTGATGGAGACAGGCTTCATTTGTCAAATGTATTGTTCAACCTGGTGGATAATGCGGTAAAATACGGCGGTCAAGCTCCAAAAATAAATATCTCTACTCGAAACGATCATAATAAAGTAGTTGTGGAGGTCGAAGATCGGGGCATTGGAATAGCTCAGGATCAGCAAAAAAAGATTTTTGATAAGTTTTACCGTATTCCTAAGGGCAATGTACACGATGTTAAAGGGTTTGGCCTTGGCCTAAGCTATGTAAAGCAGGTACTAAAGGCACATGGCGCTGAAATTTCAGTTCGAAGTAAACTTAATATGGGCGCTACATTTATCTTAACACTCTAATGTCAGAAAGATCTATTCTGTTAGTGGAGGATGACCAGAATCTGGGCTTTGTGGTCAAAGACAATCTGGAGCTAAGAGGCTTTCATGTCGACTGGGCAAGGAATGGAGAAGAAGGGCTGTCAGCCTATAAAAATAAACCTTACAACATCTGCCTTTTTGACGTGATGCTTCCTCAAAAAGATGGCTTTAGCTTAGCTACAGAAATTCGGGGGCTAGATCGCCAAATACCAATTTTGTTTGTTACTGCTAAAGGTATGCAAGAAGATCGGATAGAGGGCTTTAAGGTAGGTGGGGACGACTATATCACCAAACCCTTCAGCATGGAGGAGCTGGTATATAGAATTGAGGTATTCTTAAAAAGAACAAGCCAAGAACGTCAACCAAGTCGCTATCAATTGGGCAAATTCACGTTCGATTATGAAAACCTGCTCTTGATCAAAGAAGAGTTTAAACAGAATCTTACACAAAAAGAGGCTGACGTATTAAAGTATTTTGCAGACCATACGGGTCAAGTAGTGAAAAGGGAAAGTATCCTGAAAGCCATATGGGGAGAGGATGACTATTTCATGGGTCGTAGTCTCGATGTATTCATTTCTAAGCTTAGGAGCTATTTAAAGCCTGATTCGGCAATTGAAATTGCGAATCTTCATGGAGTAGGCTTTAAATTGATCCTAAATCCATAAAAAATTCACTTTTTTAGGCATTTGAGGTGAAGGATTAAGCTAATCCATTTCTTAGTACAGAAATGGCTACCAGGGTTGTAAAAATTCAATAACTTGCAAGGCTTAATGTCCATATAACCTTTCGTTATTATGCAAAAACTCTACAAACCACTACTAGTAATCTTTTTCATGTGTGGGATCGTAACGCTGACTAACGCTCAGGGTGTGACAACGGCCGCAATCAATGGAAAAGTGACCGATTCATCAGGCGAAGGACTGCCCGGAGCTACTATAGTAGCTATTCACTTACCTACTAGCACCCAGTATGGTACATCCAGCCGGCCGGATGGTCGTTACAATCTGCCAAATATGCGCATAGGCGGCCCTTACAAGATAACCGTTAGCTTTATCGGCTTTGCAGATCAAGGTCAGGAAGGTTTTCAGCTTCTTTTAGGCCAAAACTTAAAACTTGACTTTAACCTTGAGGAAGATATTCAAACCCTTGGAGAAGTAGTCATCTCAGGTAATAATGAAACCTTCAATAACGATCGCACCGGTCAGGCGATAAGTTTTAGCAACGATGAAATTCGAAAACTCCCCACCATTACAAGATCGGCAAGTGATATATACCGGCTGACACCTTCATCGGATGGTAACTCATTTGCGGGCCGCAATGATCAATTCAATAACTTTTCATTAGATGGCTCAATTTTTAATTATCCATTTGGACTCGATGCAGCTACTCCGGGAGGACAGACGGATGCGCAACCCATTTCCCTGGATGCGATTGATCAAATTCAAGTGGCAACGGCTCCTTACGACGTTACTCAATCAGGATTTACCGGAGCCTCTGTAAATGCGGTGACCAAAAGTGGGACGAATGAGTTTCATGGAACAGTGTTTTCATTTTACAGGACTGATGAATTTACCGGCTCCAAAGTAGAAGGTGAAGATGTGTTCGTTCCGGATTTGACGCAGCTTCAGTCAGGGTTCAGCATAGGCGGCCCGATCATAAAAGACAAACTGTTTTTCTTTGCTAATGCCGAGATAGAAAGAAGAGAAAACTTAGGGTCCAGCTTTTTTGCAGACAGAGGCCAAGGCGGAAACAATGTATCCAGGGTAACCGCTGCTGACCTGGATGCTGTCAGTGCAGCGCTTATAGGGATAGGCTATGATCCGGGCCCTTATGAAGGATATACCCTGGACACTGAAAACGAAAAAGGGATTGTTAAACTGGATTGGAATATCAATAGCAAACACACGCTTACCGCTACGTATAACTTTTTATATGCGTCACGTGAACTACCTGCTAACCCAACAGCGCTAGGTAGAAGAGGGCCGGATGCGATCACTTTACAGTTTCGAAATTCTGGCTACAAAATAAATAATGAGATAAATTCTGGGCTCCTCGAATTAAGAAGCCTTTTTGGAAATAAAGCGTCCAATAAGTTTCAGATTGGCTACAGCGTTTTCAATGATAGTCGGGACCCCTTCAGCACGCCGTTCCCAGTTGTTAACATCAACAGAGATGCGGTACGCTACATTGCCGCAGGCCATGAGCCCTTCTCAATTAACAACCGACTGGATCAATACGTATTTCAGATTAGCAACAACTATGAACTTTACGCCGGTGATCATACCCTTACCGCCGGCTTTAATTTTGAAAGATTTAGCTTCGACAACTCTTTCAATCTTGGCGTGTATGAGCCCTTCGAAAATGCTTTCATAGGTCCTTTTGGCGGCAACACGGATTTCTATCCCGGTGGCACTTTCGGTCCTGGGTTCTCTAACGTGGGTGATTTCCTGAATTTTGTAAATACAGGGCAAATGAGTGTAATAGCGAATTACTCGCAAGGAGTTTTTGATGAAAATCAAAGTAATGATACCTGGGCATTGGCTGAATCTACCGTGGGTCAATTCGGTCTGTATTTGCAAGATAGATGGCAGGTAAATGACAATTTTGTCTTGACCTATGGTTTAAGGATGGATGCACCTTTGTTTTTTGACACGGAGGATCTTATTGTTGACAACATTGAGAGAAAGGGAGGAGTATTCTCAGAAACCGGGGGCGCTTATAATCCGGACATTTTGTACTTCGATCCCGAAGGAAACCCTGAACTTTTGGATCAGACCGAACTTCCTACAGGAACACCCTTGTGGTCACCACGGGTTGGGTTTAACTGGGACGTAAATGGAGATCAAACTTTTCAGGTGAGAGGTGGGTCAGGACTGTTTACAGGTAGGTTACCCTTTGTTTGGATAGGAAACCAAGTGGCTAATCCTGATTTCTTCTTTAGAACAACGACTGATCCCGATTTCAGATTTCCTCGGGTTTGGAGAACAAGCCTCGGCTTAGATAGGCAGATTGCCGAAGGGCTTGTGGCAAGTATTGATGTTGCCTACACCAGAGATGTTAACGCACAGTTTGTAGCTAATTATGGGTTGAACCTTCCCACCGGGCAACTGAATGGTGTAGATAACAGATCCATTTATCTACGTTCCGACAGATCGTCGGATCAATTTGGTGATCCTGCCAATGCATATGTATTCACTAATGCCGATCTGGGGCGAAGCTTCAATTTGACTGCAGAGGTTAAAAAAACGTTCAGTAATGGCGTATATGCGACACTTGCTTATAACTTTCTGGATGCTAAAGATGCGTCTTCGCTTCGTGCAGAAATCACCAGCGATATTTACGATCTTACCCCTGCCCTTGGTCATGTAAACCAAGCGGTACTGTCTAACTCTATTTATGGCAATAAGCATAGGGTAGTAGGTACGGCTAATAAAACCTTTAAATATGGCAGTGGCAAATGGGCAACAACCTTATCACTTTATTATGAATATACCAGGGGAGGCAGGTTTAGCTACAGCTATTCCGGTGATATTAATAATGATGGCTCATTCAATAATGATCTAATTTATATCCCTACTTATGGTGAAATAGCAAGTATGGTTTTTGCAGAAGAAGATAACAACCAGGATGGAAATATCGATGTTACTGCCGAGGCACAGCGAAGAGCGTTAAGGTTATTTATTGCTCAAGACGATTATTTGAGTGAAAATCGAGGAAGTTATGCAGAAAGAAATGCTAGTCTGAGTCCATGGTTTTCGCGTTGGGACTTTAGATTTCTACAGGATTATAATTTTGACAATGGAAACAGTATTCAGTTTAGTCTTGATATATTGAACGTTGGCAATTTAATAAGCTCCGATTGGGGTGTAAGGCAATTTGCTACCAACACCCAGTTTTTAGGAGTGTCTGTAGATGACGCAGGAAATCCAACCTACTCATTTGATCCGAATTTGACTGAGACTTTCACACCGGACACAGGGCTGCTTTCAAGATGGCAGCTTCAGTTTGGATTAAGGTATAGTTTCTAAAGTGAATTAGAGAAAATGTTGCAAGTCTGGTTCTTTTAAGGGGCAAGACTTTTTTATTATCTTTCACTAAAAATCATAGCTATATTCAATTCACTCACACACAACTTAATGGTGGAAAATGTTAACGAAACAATAAACTTTTATCATGCTGTACTTGGCTTTGAAAAAGTCAGCAGTGTGCCAGATGAGGAAGAATTTGTTTGGGCAAACATGAAAGCCTGGGAGGAGGCTTTACCTTATTTCTAAAAATAACGAGAGTAAGTGGATTATATTGAAGCTATTTATGAAAAGGCAGATATTGTTGATTGGCTGAGAGATACATTTTAGGGCATGCGGGAGTTTACGGTCAAAGATATAAACGGGTATTACCTGACTTTTGCAGAACCGATTTCATCTTAACAGTAGATCGCAAAACATACCTTTTAAATAGGTGTTTTTTAACTATGCAAAAGGTGAATATTGTTTGGTTCAAAAGGGACATACGGCTGCTAGATAATGAACCGCTTTACTACGCCAGTTTAGACAATGTTCCTGTTATCTTACTCGCTTTTTTGGAACCCTCGTTAATGGCTTTACCTCAGAGCGACAGCCGTCACTGGCGGTTCGTTACACAAAGTGTAGAAGACTTAAACAAACGTATTAAAAAGTACAATGGCGAACTCCATCTCGTTCACGGTGAGGTAGAAAACGTTTTCAATTTATTAGCCAAATCATTTCAAATTAAGAGTGTATATAGCTATGCGGAGACAGGCCTTAAAAGAACATATGAACGAGATAAGTCTATAAAGAGGTTCTGTAAGAATGCCGGAGTCACTTGGAGAGAGTATCCGTATGCCGGAGTGATCCGTGGATTAAAAAACAGAAAAAACTGGCGTAAACGCTGGTATGCCAAAATGAATCAACCACAATTGCACGCCAATTTGTATGACTTAGAGTTCGTTGAAAACATAACTTTTATAAAAAGGGAAAGCGATAGAAAGTTATTAACAACAGGTAGCGACCCTGGCGTACTTCAGCCAGGCGGGGAAACTAACGCACACCGATACCTAAATTCTTTTTTGAATGAAAGAGTAATTGACTATAATCAAGGTATTTCTAAGCCTGAAAAAAGCAGAACCTCCTGCAGCAGACTTTCTCCATATCTTGCATGGGGAAACCTTTCTATGAAGCAAGTATATCAGGCTGCTAAAGAAAAAAAAGACCTTGGTAAAAACAAAAAAGCTATTTCAAGTTTCATTTCACGGTTGCGCTGGCATTGTCATTTTGTTCAAAAGTTTGAAATGGAAATGCGTTATGAATATGAAAATATAAACAGAGGCTATGACCAACTACGTCGAGAGTGGAATGAAAATCATTACCAGGCCTGGCAAGAAGGTAAAACGGGTTATCCTTTGGTCGATGCCTGTATGCGATGTGTAAAACAGACTGGCTATTTAAACTTTAGAATGCGTGCTATGGTAGTTTCCTTTCTTACTCACCACCTCTGGCTGGATTGGAAAAAAGGCGCTGATTACCTGGCCAGGCAATTTCTGGATTTTGAACCGGGCATTCATTATCCTCAGTTTCAAATGCAGGCTGGCGTCACTGGTATTAATACCATAAGAATTTACAACCCTGTCAAACAATCGAAAGAAAATGATACTGATGCCTTTTTTATTAAAAAGTGGGTTCCAGAGCTCGCCGAATTACCATTGGGGTTGATCCATACCCCATGGCTTATGACACAAATAGAGCAAAGATTGTATGGCTG
The DNA here is from genome assembly GCA_937899105.1 of uncultured Flammeovirgaceae bacterium. Lineage (GTDB taxonomy): Bacteria > Bacteroidota > Bacteroidia > Cytophagales > Cyclobacteriaceae > Fulvivirga. The sequence goes on from CALBPF010000224.1 coordinate 8,229, forward strand.
TATTTTAGGAAAACTTTATCCCAAACCGATTGTAGATATAAAGAATACCTATAAAAGGGCTTCATTGGAGTTATATAGTATTAAAAAAAATGCCATAGTTAAGTCGGAGGCTAGACGTATTCTGGAAAAGCACACCGTGCCAGGTAGAATTGCTTAACTCAATCGTTTTGAGATTTTGTTGTAGCTAATACTACGCTGTCTGGAACTTTTAAAATGTGTATCTTCCTTGCCAAAAATTCGGTGTTTCGTTATTCGGCCTTGAACTCTTTTTCGCCACATCCGAAAGCTGGAAGCTTTCATTTCTCGTCTCATAACTTTTATGACATCAGTTTCGGTCAGGCCGAATTGTTTCTCAATAGCGTCAAAAGAAGTACGATCTTCCCAAGCCATCTCTATGATTCTGTCTATTTCTCCCGGAGTCAGTTCAACCATATGATAAAAACAGACGGCTTTAATATTTGTTCTCTTTACATGGCCCATAAAAAAGTGAATTTACCTGAAAAAATATGTTTGACTTGCGGCAGGCCGTTTACTTGGCGCAAAAAATGGACAAAAGTTTGGCATGAAGTGAAGTACTGCAGCAAGCGCTGCCGGGCAGGACAATAAACAAGGATTCTTACTAATCGAAATCAATTTTCATTTCTCCGCGAAAAGAAAGCTTAATTATCATATCCAATTCCTGTTTGGTAAAACCCAATCGCTCGGCCACGGTTTTACAAAGAGCATATTCATCGGCGCTAAACTCACCGTCTGCTATGGCCAGGCTTAGCATTTGTATTAATTGGGTCTCTCGGTCCTCTTCTCTTTCCGGGATGACGTGAATAAAATCACTACCCTTTTTCAGCCAATCTTGAAGCTTTTCACTAGTAAAACCTGCCGATTTGGCGGCATCTTTAATCACTTCCAGCTCTTTTTCATCCACATGACCATCCGCACTGGCTAAGGCAATGAGGTTTTTCAAATTAGACTCACTCATTTTTCTGTTGAGAGCTTCGCCAAGGCCGTCGTATCCCAACTTTTCGGAAATAGTCATACATAAATCGTACTCGTCCTGAGAAAAAGTATTATCTGCTGTTGCCATTCCAATCATATCTATCAAATGGTTCTCACGATCGGCTTCGTTTTCAGGGATTTTAAGTATAATACTGTCTGCATTCTCAATCCAGGAATTTAACTCTGATTCTGATATACCAGCTTCTTCCGCAGCATGTTTTAATAGCTTCAGCTCGCCTTCATCAATATTACCATCGGAAAAAGCAAGCGCTACAAGATTTTTTAAATGTTCTGATCGATCCATTTTAATATGAGTGAGATGTAAGGGTTTTGAATTAATGGCTCACGTTAAACCCTTTTTCATTACAATAGACAAAATTTGACAATTTAATTTAATAAAGAAAGATGTAATAAATGAGCATAAATGTGATTTTTTAGTATTTCGCATAACAAATGATACAATCGGAGTGGGGGCTGCTGTTGAAAATAGCATGAATGTGTTAAATAGCGTTCAATATGGTTATAAGCCCCAACCAGTAAAGATCATCAAGGGAACGAAATGATCTTTAAAAATCTCTTTTCACTACATTTGCTATAAAATATAGTATATACTAATTATATTAGTATATGAAAGAGAAATATAAAAAGGGAAGAGGTTCTCAAATACAAGTAAGTAATCGCTTTTTAAATGCTGAATATGTTACTGATCATCCGGAGGGATTAGATGAACCACTATTAGACGAATCCATTCGTACACAGGTTTTTTATGAAACACCTAAAAAGGTTGTAAACAAAGTTACCAGTCCGGATGTGGGGATGGAATATTCTTTGAATCCCTACCAGGGTTGCGAGCATGGTTGCATTTATTGCTATGCGCGCACTACCCACGAGTATTGGGGTTATAATGTGGGGCTAGATTTTGAATCCAAAATCATCGTAAAAAGAAATGCAGCAGAACTACTTGAGAAACAATTACTTAAAAAAAGTTGGAAGGCATGCCCGATCGTGTTGTCAGGAAATACTGATTGTTATCAGCCCTTGGAGCGCAAGCTAAAAATCACTAGGTCGCTTTTGAAAGTTTTTAACAGGTACAAACATCAGGTAGTCATAATTACGATGATTACGGTGGTGCTCAGGTTTATTGATGGTTTGGACGAGTTGTCTAGAGATAACCTGGTCCGTGTTATACTTTCTATTACAACACTTGATGACAAGTTAAGGCCCTTGATGGAACCAAGAACGGCAACTGCTGAAAAGAAAATGAAAGCAATAAATGTGCTGACCAAACTTGGGGTTCAGGTATCTATAATGAATGCACCTATTATTCCGGGTTTAAATCATCAGGAAATTCCAGCGATAATAAAAAGAGCTGCCGCTAGTGGGGCGATGAGCGCAGGATACACCACTGTTCGGCTTAATGGAAAGATCGCGGATGTATTTCATGACTGGCTCACAAAGAACTTTCCTGATCGGGCTGAAAAAGTCTGGAATCAAATTAAAGCGTTGCATAATGGCAATGTGTCTGATTCGAAGTTTGGACGAAGAATGCGGGGTGAAGGAAATTATTCGGAGATCATAAAGCAACTTTTCACTCACTCAGTGCAAAAGTACATGTCAAAAACCATCATGGAGCCATTGAATATAAGTAAATTTAGAAAAGGAGGTAATTATATGCTGTTTTGATCAGTCTCGACTTTCTCGAATTCTAAGAGGAATACAATCTTGTAGTACTTTTTTATCCGTAAGAGTACATCAATTTTCCTACGGAAAGGCCGAATATTTATAGCTCATTTTTGGCTTAATAAGGACCTAGCCATAAAGTTTTCGTTTTCATTCAAGTTGATGATGATGTCATGCCCGGCCCACGAATGTTTTAAAAGGCGACGGTACACTTTCAATACCACACTTATGGGAACAAATGGATATTGGCTTACCAGGTTAAACAAGTTGACGATCACATAATCATTATGGATACTACGCCCTTTGGAAAGCAACCGGTGTTGTATTCTTTCACAAAGAGCCAACAAGCTCAATAAGTGTTCCATTTTTTTATTACGGGTCTCCAAACTATTATATTTAGGCCATTACAATTAATAGCACAATTTAACTTGTAAAATTTAACATTAAAACAATTTTAATAGTATTTTATGGCAGAGGAGCCTATTTCCGATAAAGCGTTGATAAAACTGTACCTGAAAGCGAAGGGTATCAGGCGTCTTGCTTTTTGTAATGCGATAGGTTTCTCAAGAAGTTTTCTGGATGCTGACGGTACGATCACCGTAGATAACATGCGTAAGATCATTTCCCATACGGATTACGATGACTTTAATTTGGAAGCTTTTATTGAACAACGTCAGGACATGGTAAAAGAAAAGGGGCAATTATCAAGGGCTATGGCCAGCCATTCTTTTATTGTAGAAGCCGTTCGAAAGTTGACTGAAATAAAAGTTGCTAAAGGTGACGTCGATCAAGAAGACACTAAGCAGCTTATGGCTTTTCTGGATCAAGCGATTGAAAAACTATCTAACCTTTCCGAAGATTATCAGAAACTCTTCTATGAATATCAGAGATTATACAAGATTATTGAAAAGGAATCAAAGTCTTAATATTTCTCGGGCAGGGGTACAATGATGCGCGCATTGTCCAGAGCTTTGCGTAGGCGCTTTCTTCGCTTGCGTTTTTCCATAAAATAGAAGCTGATCCCGGAAGCGATGACGATTAAAGTCAGTGCATAAGAGAAGATATCCCACCATAACATGCGCTTTTCTCTAGCAATTCTTAAGTCCAGTTCGCGCCGATAATCCGCAGCCCTAATTTGATATTCATGGCTAGCTTGAATTAACTGTGCTTTTAGCTTGGCAAACTCTAACCCATATTGATAAATCAGGTCATGGTAGTGATCCATTCTTTCAGGTGACTTCGCCCTATGGTATTTATATAACAGGTTAGCCGTTTGAATATACTTTTTATCAAATTTATTGAGTGGTTCCAATTCAAGTCCTTTCTCATACATAAGAATGGAAGAGTCGGGTTCATCTATTTTTTCATATAGACTGCCCAGGTTGCCATAAACATCTACTAATGCTGTTTTATCAAATTCGTTTGTCGTTGACAATGATAAAGCTTCATTAAACAATTGTTTAGCATCATCCAACTGACCTTGCATCATTTGAAGATATGCTATTCCATTCATGCTTTTTACTTTTGCCAAAACATAGTCTTTATCTGCTGGAGAATAAATGTTTACCGCATGAGTAAAATAATCTTCTGCCAACTCATACTCCTTAAGATGAGTACCAGCGATGAGGCCCAGTTCCGTGTAGCAGACATTCAAAAGACTCTTATTCTTAATATCATTTTTCTGAGCTAACAACCTTAAATAAATATTATTAGCTTCGTCATAGTTACCCATAGCACGATTAGCCTGTCCGATGTTATATTGTATCGACCTAAATCTGGAGATATCATTCATGTCTTTTGCCATATCCCTGGCATCCTTATAGAAATCAATCGCCTTTTCATAAAATCCTCCAACATAATAAATGGCTCCTATATTCATCAATGTTCCTATTTGCCTCCCGTAATTTCTGGCCTCTTGATAGTTGTAAAGAGCGGAAAAATAATGGTTCAAGGCTTGATAGTACATGCCTTTTTCGTCTTGATAGTATGCTATTAAGAAATGAGATTTCGCCAATTGCTCTTCATTTCCATGAATTTCGGCCAATTCAAGCGCCCGCTCCCCTATTTCAACGGAGCGTATCTTCTTGGCTGAGTCATATACTGTCTGGAAATCACTACCGAATAAAGGTCGTGAGACTATGAAAAATAATAAACTAAATTTTAATGTAATATGGGTAAAAGACCTGCTGGACATAATATTTAAATAAAAAAAGAAAAGTTCACTTAAAAAAGTGAACCTTTTCTAAAAATATTACACTTGTTAGCTGCAGTCATTCTGGCTCTTCCTTTTGAGTATCACCCCCACCAGGGCCGCCAATTGTTCCGTCATCATTTTCTGTTTTAACGATGGGATCTACGTCTTCGGACATGAATTCGCAGGCGGAGAATGCAACTGTGATAAGTGCAAAAACAAAAAGCTTGAATACTTTTTTCATAGTTTTTAATATTTAAGTGAAAATTTTCATCGGTTTAAACTTACTGTACTTGTACAATGCTTTTCTATTGAGAATTACATGGAACCTGTTAAGAGTAATAAATAGTTACGCTTAGTAAATCAGCGATCAATGTTCTGAATAGCAAGAATTGTCAGATACCCGATAAACATATTGAGAACTCCTACGTTCAAATTTTAGTAAACAAGAAAGCTCAATGACATCAATTAGAATATTATCCATTTTCAGCATTCTATTGGCCTTTGCTACTTGTACTAGTAAAGGGAATAGTGATTTTTCCGCACCCGTAATTTCAAAAGAGGCAGCATCCAAATTAGATACCGCTTACTTCGCTAGCGGCTGCTTTTGGTGTATGGAGGCCGTTTTTGAGAGGGTAAAAGGTGTATATGATGTGGTGTCAGGGTATAGCGGAGGAAAAAAACAAAATCCAAATTACAGGGAGGTCAGCGCTGGTATTACAGAACATGCCGAGGCGGTAAGAGTACTGTATGATCCGGAAGAGGTAAACTATACTTCTTTGGTAGAGATTTTCTTTGGTTCACACGATCCTACCACTTTGAATCGGCAAGGTCCGGATGTCGGCAAGCAATACAGATCCGCAATTTTCTATGCATCAGAAGAAGAGAAAGAAATAGCGATCCGTATTAAAACGAATCTGGATTCGGAAGGAGTCTTTAAGAATCCTATAATAACTGAAATAACAGCATTTGAAAAGTTTTGGGATGCTGAAGATTATCATCAAAACTATTACGAAATACATCCTAATCAGCCCTACATCGTGTCGGTTTCCCGCCCCAAAGTTGAGAAATTTATGAAGCAGTTCAAGGATAAATTGAAAGAGCAATATAAGTAAGTGTACATTTTGAAGGCTTTTTTGTAACTTAATACAAAAGCCTTTAACGTGTCACTAGAAATTCAACCCAAAGAAAACCTACCTTCCAGACCAAAGAAACTCAACAGCATCTATCTAATTGAATCGGCTTGGGAGGTCTGCAATCAATTAGGTGGTATATACACTGTTATAAGATCAAAGGTGCCGGTAATGACTGCACAATGGGAGGAGCGTTACTGTCTTTTGGGCCCTATTATCGACCAAGATGTAAGCGCTGAGTTTGATCCTATTGATGAGCTCACAGGGCCCTATGGAAAAGCCGTTGAGAGGATGCGTGAGCTTGGCCATGACGTCCTCTATGGCACCTGGCTGGTAACCGGTAGGCCGCAGACGGTTCTTCTGAAGATAAGCGAGTCTATGCATAAGTCAGAAGGGAACAGGTATCGACTGGAAAAGGAGTTCGGTATAAATATTTATGCCGATGATGACCTGCAAAAGAATGTCATAGCATTTGCTGATTTGACTAATATCTTCATTAACCTGCTTGCTGAAGAGATCACAAAAGCCAGAAAAAAGCTAATTACCCATTTTCACGAATGGATGGCCAGTCTTCCTATTCTTGATATTCAAAAAAATAAACTGCCTGTCAAAACAGTTTTCACTACGCATGCTACCTCTATTGGCAGGTATTTGGCTATGAATGATGAGAACTTCTATACCTCACTTCACAAATATCATTGGAAGCAGCACGCGGAGCATTTTCATATCTTACCAATTGCTCAGATAGAACGTTTTTGTGCGCAAGCGAGTACCATATTGACCACTGTAAGTGAGGTTACAGCAAAAGAATGCAAGGTGTTCTTCGGACGCGAGCCTGATGAGATTACACCCAATGGCTTAAACATAACAAGATTTGTAGCATATCACGAAGTACAAAACCTGCATCAGGAGTACAAAAGTGAGATACATGAGTTTGTTATGGGACACTTCTTTCACAGCTGCCCATTCGACCTTGACGATGTGCTTTACTTCTTCACCTCTGGTCGATATGAGTTTAAAAATAAGGGTTACGATCTTACACTTCATGCGCTCACTTTGCTCAATGAGATGATGAAGAAAGCCAAGCTGAAACAGACTGTAGTTATGTTCTTCATTACCCGGAAACCAACCTGGTCTATCAATCCGGTGGTGCTACAATCTCGTGGTGTAATGAACGAAATAAGGAACACATGTAGGGAGATAGAGGACCAAATTGGTGATAAGATGTTCTATGCTGCAGCGGCGGAGCAAGAAGACTTCCGCTTGCCTGACATTAACCTAATGGTGGAAGACCATTTAAAGTTAAAATACCGTAGAATTTTACAATCCTGGAAATCAGATAATTGGCCAATAGTGGTTACACACAACTTAAAGGATAATGATAATGATGAAATTCTAAACTACTTGCGGAATGCACCTTTGGTCAATAATCCAAAAGATAAGGTTAAGGTGGTTTATCATCCTGATTTCATAGATACCACTAACCCCTTATTTGGCATGGACTATGGAGAGTTCGTACGAGGTTGTCACCTTGGTATTTTTCCCAGTTTCTATGAGCCCTGGGGTTATACGCCTTTAGAATGTTTAGCGCGAGGAGTACCCGCCATTACCTCTGATTATACAGGTTTTGGTGATTATGTAGGAACTTACTTCCCTGATCATGAAGACTACGGGGCGTACCTACTTACCCGACATAAAAGAAAACCGGAAACTGTGGCGAAAGACTTGGCCATTAAAATGTTCAACTTTATTCAGCTGTCCAGGCGTGATCGTATGGTACAACGAAATAAATCTGAGGACCTTTCTGAAAATTTTGACTGGACACAACTTGTAAAGCATTACAACGCTGCTTATGAGCAAGCGCTACTTTCATAGCTGGTGACCTTATTCAAAATCTATCTCCACCTGCTTACGGATAATATCTTCCATATTTTCACGTTCGCGAATGAGATGTGCTTTACCTTCATATACTAGTACCTCTGCTGGCCGGTAACGCGAGTTGTAGTTGGATGCCATAGAAAACCCATAGGCCCCGGCATTCTTTACCGCCAAAATATCACCTTCTCTTACTTCATGTATCTTTCGGTCCCATCCAAATGTATCTGTTTCACAGATATACCCGACAACGGTGTAAACCCGTTGTATGCTATCGGGGTTTGATATGTTGACAATTTCATGGTACGAATCATACATCATAGGTCTCATGAGGTGATTCATTCCAGAATCCACACCTACAAAGGCAGTGGCCGGGGTAGTTTTTATTACATTGACCTTAACCAATAAAAGACCGGCTTCACTCACCAGATACTTACCCGGCTCAAACCACATTTCCAGTTGTCGTCCATAAGAGCTACAGAAACTGTCAAAAGCATTTCCCAACTTTACTCCCAGGTCATATACATTAGTAGTTATATCACCTTCCTTATAAGCTACTTTGAAACCACTTCCAAAGTCGATGAACTCCAGATTAGGAAAGTCTTGAGCTATCCCAAACAGAATTTCAGCCATCTTCAAAAACACATCGGCATCTAATATATCAGATCCGGTATGCATGTGTAAACCGATAACATTAATGTTATTCGATTTTACAACACGTAGCAAATGAGGCAACTGATAGATCGAAATGCCGAACTTGGAGTCTACGTGACCGGTTGAAATTTTAGTGTTTCCGCCTGCCATTATATGCGGATTCAGGCGAATACAACAGGGTACCGTGTCTCTATACTTATGACCAAACTGCTCTAGGATCGAAATATTATCAATGTTGATCATTAACCCTTTCTCTACACCCTCAATAATTTCTTCGAATGAAATGCAATTGGGTGTGAAAAGTATATCTCTGGGATCAAACCCTGCCTTTAGCGCAATATCTGACTCCTGTGCAGATACCACATCTACGCCGGCGCCGTGCTTTTTCATAAGCTTCAGAACGGAAATATTAGTCAGCGCTTTAGCAGCATATTTTATCTTCACATTCTGGTTAGAGAATGCATTTTTTAAATTCTGAAGCTGATTCACGATCTTCTCAGCGTCATAGACATATACAGGCGTGCCGAATTGGTGGGCAATATCAGTCAGTTTAAGCCCCTGTATTTTATAGGAATTATTTTTCAGTTCCATAGCTGTGAATTGAACCGCCAAAAGTACTAATAGCAGTGGTTTTTACAACTGGTTTTAGATGAAACCTCAAACATGTTTAGAATACAGCTGATGAAACCCGGCACGTAGATCTGAAAGTGGGTTTTGCAAAATTTATTTGTAGCCTTTGGGTAGCTTTCTACTCTTTGTCAGCTGCTCGAACGCATACCCTAATTTCAGCAGTTCGCCTTCTTCAAACGGCCTTGCAATAAATGTCAGGCCTATGGGTGCGCCGTTTTCATTATAACCCATTGGTACCGTGAGGCAAGGATATTTTGCCGCTGCCGCATTGCCAGCGTTCCAATTGTTAATTGACAACACTACATCCAAATCATATTTCTTCATAGGCTTTTCAAAAAAATCTATCCCGCGCGCATTCAAACTTTCTTTTAGTTTTTCGTGTTCTTCCCCACTTAAGTTTGTTTCGAGAATACCATCAAGCCTGCCTTGCCCATAAGGTATTCGTACTAGCGAATCAGCATTGTTAAATACTACTACGTCATCTACTGTTTTAAAAGAGATTTCTTTAGATGCATACTTGCTTAGATAATCCGGCAAGTCAATTTTCATATCTGCGCTAAGTAATGTTGCGAAGCCCTCGAAATCCATATTTTCCGGTTCAAACTCTATCATAACACCACCGGCAGCTTTAATTTTATCTACCGTGATGCCGTAAACAGAATCGGACAAAAAGCTTTTATTCACTCCAAAACGAACTCCTTCCAGGCTCTCGGACTGTAGTTCTTCCCAGTACCTTATATTTTTGGGGTTGTCTTTGGTGGCCACGTCGGCAGGGTCTTCACCACTCATTGCCGAAGCTAAGATCGCATTGTCCGTTACATTTCGGGTCATAGGACCGGGTGTATCCAGCGTACTGGATATTGGTACAATGCCCGCTCTACTAAACAATCCAACAGTGGGCTTTAGGCCAACAATAGAATTAGAACTTGATGGAGAAAGAATAGATCCGGAGGTTTCCGTACCGATAGCTGCTGCGGCGTAGTTAGCCGCCATAGCCACACCACTGGCAGAGCTAGAACCTCCGGTGTCATACTTTCTTCTACCATACGGATTGAGTGTTTGGCCGCCCATTGCGCTATATCCATTAGGGTTTATTATACTTAAGAAATTCGCCCATTCACTCAAGTTTACCTTACCCAAGATTATCCCACCATTTTCTTTAATTTTTTCTACAATAAAGGCATCCTTAGTTATATTTTTCTGCAGCGCCACAGAACCTGCCGTAGTGGGTAGTCCGGCGAAGTTGATGTTGTCTTTCACCAGGATAGGCATACCATAAAAAGGGTGATCATTTTCTGACTTATTTTCATCTCTATTTCTCGCTTCTTGTACAGCATTTGGATTAATGGCGATAATGGCATTGAGAAATGTAGTTGAATCATTTTCATATTTCACGATTCTATACAAATACCATTGAGTGAGGGTCTCATATGACAGCTTGCCGGATTTTATGTGTGATTGAATGGAAAGGATGTCCTGTTCCAGGATGAACGGCTTAAGTCGCTCATAGTCTTCCTCCGAGAAATAAGCAATTTGGTCAGCTACATTTTTCCAGATATCATTTCGATCAGTGACTTTGGATTGAATAAGCTTGTACTGCATCCTTTGGGATTCGTGGTCGGTATTTTCGGCTATTTCTGCCGATTCATCATAAGGTATCCAGGCAGGAATTTGAGTTTTGGGCTCTTCTTCATGTGTTTGCTTACAAGCAAATAGGCCAAGAATCAAGAATAGGGGTATGGTTTTAATAGTTCTGATTTTCATAGCACATCGATATTTTATCAATTATGACCTATTAAACTATGATATGCTGGCTACCGAATACACTGATTTTACACGAAAGGAAGCTTACTAGAAGACTGGGGCTCCGTTTAATAGGAATATCGGAATCATCGGACCGCTGTGAGAAGTCAAGCGAATAGAAAAAAGAGCGGTAAGTCCACTTACCGCTCTTTTCAGTGTTGTTATTTTATTCTGAGTTCTAAATACTTAATGTCACCAAGACGTCTAAAGTATATGATTAGAAACGGTATCTGCGTGGCTGAGGACGTTAATCTATTGTTAAGCGGTGTTAAAAGATGTTAAATTGAAATCTTTCGTGTTTTGATGGGGTAAATTTACAACATGAGAAAGTCCACCATCTGGATCATAATTGTTTCAATGTCCATTGCCCTTCTGGGTCTGTGTGGCTTTCAGGTATATTGGATTAATAATGCCATTGCACTAAATGAAGAGCGTTTCGATAGAACCGTAAGAGCAACCCTGAATGAAGTAGTTGAAAAGTTGGAAAGGCGGGAAGCAATCGAGTTAACAGCACGAGCACTTTCCACGTATAGAGGTCGTCCTGATTGGATAGAATCTATCAATGTAAAACGCACTGACAGTCTTGCAAGAATACTGATAAACCCGGATTCTACTTTCCATGAAGCCAAACAACTATTTATTAGTACTGATACCCCAGGATTTACATTAAAAATGTCCGATTCAGCCAACCTGTTTTTTAGCGACACGGCGTTAATTAATCTTAAAGACCGACTCACGCATAAGTCAGAAATGGTTGATGTGGTAGTAAAGCAATTTGTAACGAGAGAGCGAGATATCTCGGAGCGACTCAGTTATGACCTGTTGGACTCATTACTCAACAAAGTTTTTCATGATAAAGGTGTTCATACCTCATTCGAGTTTGCCGTTTGGAATTCTACTAAAGATACTCTTGTATTTACCAATTCCACTGATAATTTTGCCTTAAAAGACTCTGATTTTAAGACCGGCCTTTTTCCAAATGACCTTTTCGCTAATGTAAATTATCTCACACTCAATTTCCCGGATCAAGGTCAATATCTATTTAGTCAAATCTGGGGAACACTAGCTGCCTCTGTACTTTTCGTGGTCATTATAGTGGGTAGCTTTAGCTATGCCATTTTTATAATCTTCAGGCAAAAAAAGTTATCTAATATTAAGAATGACTTTATTAATAATATGACTCATGAGTTTAAGACACCTATAGCAACGGTATCACTTGCCTGTGAGGCAATGGAAGAGGATCAGGTTAGGAAAGATGAAAAAACACTTATGCGCTATGTGCGTATGATCCGAGACGAAAATCAGCGATTAGGTGATCAGGTAGAAAAGGTATTGCAAGCCGCAACACTGGAAAAAGATTCTTTCGAATTGAAGATAGACAGAACCAATTTATTAGAGCTGCTACAACCAATATTAGACAAAGTTCAAGAACAAGTTAATGCGATGAAAGGGGAGCTAAAAGTGGATTTCAATTCAAAACAAAATGAGTTGATGGGAGATAGACATCATCTTACAAACCTGTTCTATAATCTACTTGATAATGCCATTAAATATTCCCAGAATAAGGTAAGTATTTTTGTAAGAACATTTAATGAGGGCGATGCAGTTTGCTTTGAAGTAAGGGATCAGGGTATTGGTATGAGGCACGAAGAGCTAAGCCGAATATTTGATAAGTTTTATCGGGTCTCGACCGGAGACAGGCATGATGTCAAGGGTTTTGGGCTTGGTCTAAACTATGTAAAAACGATAGTTAACCTCCATAATGGCAGTGTCTTTGCTGTTTCAGAGCCCCAAAAGGGAAGCAGTTTTACCGTTAAACTCCCCTTAAACAATGAGTGAAATTAGTAAAGCGATCTTATTAGTTGAGGACGACGAAAATCTGGGTCAGATCTTAAGTGAGTACCTCACATTAAAAGGTTATAACTGCGAATTATGCCGAAATGGAGAAGAAGGCTTAACCAGGTTTAAAGCTGCTGCATTTGATTTATGCATTTTGGATGTCATGATGCCAAAAAAAGATGGATTTACCCTTGCCAAAGAAATTCACGATTTAAGTAAGCATACCCTGTTTTTGTTTCTTACAGCTAAATCTATGAAGGAAGATGCTATCAAGGGGTTATCAATTGGAGCTGAAGATTATATAACCAAGCCCTTTAGTATGGAAGAGCTTTTGCTTCGGCTTAATATCATATTTCGCAGAGTTAATGGCTCAGAGAAAAAAGAGCAGACCAGTTTCCAGTTAGGCGAACTTCATCTTGACACGCAGAGCCGAAAACTATCGGTTAACGGTACCGAGAGAACACTTACTACCAAGGAAAACGAGCTACTCAAATTACTTTGCTCCAATATTGGAAATACCGTATCACGCAAGGTGGCTTTAGACCAAATTTGGGGTGATGATTCTTATTTTAATGCACGTAGTATGGATGTTTACATTGCCAAACTTCGAAAATACCTAAAGGATGATAGCAAGCTTCAAATTATTACCGTACATAGAGAAGGCTTTAAGCTTGTAAGCCTGTAGGTGATTTCTGCTATCTGCTGTTTTATCTTTTGACTCATCTGGCATGGTCAGATTGTAATTCTGCTTCAATTTTCTTATTTTCATCTATCGCTCAAGATATGCCGACTACGGAAGAAAGTGATGTCATCATGAGCAATTTCCACTAGGTACAACTTACTAAAACCACAGCTAAATGATTCAAATTATACCTTCTATTGCAATTAGAGACGGCAAGGTAATCCGACTGAAACAAGGGGATTTCTCAAATGAGAAGGTTTATGATCAAAGCCCTATTGATCTGGCAAAAGGCTTTGAAGATCATGGTATCGAGGTAGTGCACCTGGTAGATTTGGATGGTGCACGAAGAGGTCAACCTATTAATTATCATATTTTGGAAGCCATTTCAGGATATACAAATCTTAAGGTTGACTTTACCGGCGGAATACATACCGACGGGGATATTAGCAAGGCATACGAATACGGGGCTAGCTATATTACTGCTGCCAGCATTGCTGTAAGCAGAAAAGAGCTTTTTGCCTCCTGGATAGTGTCATATGGGCGAGAAAAGATCACTTTGGGTGCGGATGCATTGGACAGTAAAATTGCTATTCGAGGCTGGGAGAAGAATACAGATTTAGATATTCTGGAACATATCGATTATTTCTATTCAAGGGGATTAAAGTATGTAAAAACCACGGATATTTCGAAAGATGGAATGCTTGAAGGCCCTGCAGTGAACCTGTATAAAAAAATTATTGATCAGTTTCCGGATATATGTGTTCTGGCAAGTGGTGGGGTAAGAAATGTCGATGATATTGAGACATTAAACGAAGCTGGAGTTTTTGCCGTCATCTTCGGTAAGGCTTTTTACGAAGGGAAGATAAAGCTAAAAGAGCTCGAGAAATTTATAGTCAAAGCCAAATAAATAAGTAAAACTATCTCTAAGCTTCGTACCTGAAACGTTAAATAGATCAGGTTTAAATCTGTTAAACCCATCATACAATCGAGGAGATCGTTCTTTATATTCGATTGATATTGAAGACGTATACAACAGATTCCTGAGTCATTACTCATCTACCACGTCTGCAAACTTGAATTTGTGAATGATATAGTAAAGAAAATTAAATGAGAGTGGATTATCTTGATCGACACGATTGGTCGTTACCTCGTCAGGATTATATAGTGGCTTTTCCTCCACTTTCTCTTCCGTCTTTACGGCCGATTTTAAGTTTTCTGCTTCCTTCGTATCAGACTGCTTCTCTTTATTATCAACTTCCTTATTCTTTTTTTCACCTTTTTCGTCCTCCGTAAAAGGTGAATCTGGAATTAAGTATTCTGCAGATTTATCATATTCAGACGTTGCAGCGTCGTCATTTAAAAAATCAGGCTCTTGTGCATTTACCTGAATAACCGACACACCAAAAAATGTGAGAAATGAAGCTAAAAATAGGTTAAAAGAAAATGTATTTTTTCGCATTTCTTTTGAAGCAAGTAACTAATATACGCACAAGTCATCATATTGTTTCGAAAATTTAATGTACATGTACTATTATTCGTATAATTTAACTAAAACGTTTGTGCAATGACTTTTATAACCTGGTCGGAATTTGAAAAAGTTGATATACGGGTTGGAACCATACTCAAGGTAGAGGCTTTTCCAGAAGCCAGTAATCCTGCATATATAATTACCGTCGATCTGGGAGAATTAGGTAAGAAGAAGTCGAGCGCTCAACTTACCCGACTTTATATGAAGGAAGACCTTATAGGTAGAAAGGTCATCTGTATAGTTAATTTTCGTCCTAAACAGATTGGGCCTATTATGTCGGAGGTTTTGATCACAGGTTTTGACAATGGGAATAACGAAGTTGTACTTGCCGTACCGGATGTAAGCTTTGACGTTCCAAATGGAGCTAGATTGTTTTAATGTCAAAAGACTTCACAATAAAACCGCTTGAACCCCATATGCTCACAGATATGTATCTTACATTTCTGGATTCATTTTCTGATTATCAAGTCCCGTTCAAGCTAAGCAAAAAGCAATTCGTAGACAAATTCGTTTCTAAACTTAAAATTGATTTTGACCATTCTGTGGGCGCTTGGAACACTACTTTGGGTATGGATGCCTTTGTTTTTACCACAATTGCCCAATACCAAAACAAACGGATTGCATACAACGGAGGCACTGGAGTTCGGCCTAAGGCCAGGAAAAATGACTTGGTAGTTAAAATGTATGATTATCTACTGCCAAGATTAAAGTCGATTGGTGTTGAGCAGTGCGTTCTAGAGGTTCTAGTTCAAAATCAAAAGGCTATTAGAGCTTATCAAAAGGTAGGATTTAAAAAAACAGGATTGTTAAGGTGCTACAAGCTTTATAATCCTACCTCTTTGCCGAGGCATGCAAGTGTCAAATACAAGTTAACCAGTGCTGCCCAACCCATTTTATACGAAAGTTTTATTGATGAATCCGCCTCATTTTTAGACGCACTTTTGTTAGATGGTGATTATAGTCAAGAGAAAATTATTGAGGCTTATGATCAAAGTAAATGCGTAGGATTTCTAATTTACCAGCCGTCTTTTTCAAGGATTAATCTTCTGGGCGTTTCTCAGATTTATCGCAGGATGGGAATAGCCCGCGGCCTGCTTAGCGCTCTCATTGAAATTGAGAAGTTAAAAAATATTACCGTGCTTAATGTACCGGAAAAAGGTGCCGGATTAAATGCCTTTTTCACAAATATGGGTTTCAAAAATGAACTCAATCAATATGAAATGCGGCTGGACTTAACTTAATTGATACGCCTATCTACTTTTAAAATGCCACTATTTAGTCATTTAGATAAAATAACGAACGGCCATATAACAAGCTTGCTTATGGATGGAGAGATTACACATCTACTGACTGATAGTCGTAAAATAACTGTATTGAAGGGAAGTGTGTTTTTTGCCATTGATGGCATCCGTCACGACGGGCATAAGTATCTGGAAGAGGTTTATAAAAAAGGGGTCAGAAATTTTGTAGTTGAGAAACCGGTTAGCCTGCCTGATGCCAATATCTTAAAGGTGAATTCTGCCATAGCAGCTATGCAAGCTATAACTTCATACCATAGAGCCAGGTTCGACATTCCAATTATAGGTATAACAGGAAGCAATGGGAAAACCATTATTAAAGAGTGGCTTTACAAACTGCTCAGCCCACATCGAAAAATTGTGAAAAGCCCCAGAAGTTATAACTCACAGCTCGGCGTGCCACTTTCGGTCTGGAATATAGGTGATCATCATGAGCTTGGCATTTTTGAAGCGGGAATTTCGACCACTGGGGAGATGGAGCGTCTCGAAAAGGTCATAAAACCAACGATAGGAATTTTTAGTAATCTGGGATCAGCTCATGATGAAGGGTTTTCTTCCCATGAACAAAAAGCACAGGAAAAGGCAAAGCTTTTTATTGATAGCGAGCGGGTAATATACCGTAAGGACAATTCGGTTTTGGATAACCTGTTCCTGGGAAAGGGGTTTTCATGGGGCTTTCACAAGGAAAGCGATATTGTGATCAATTCGTTTCAGAATGGTCAGTTGGTATTGAAGTACATCGATAAAACATTAAGTTTTTCTACTCCTTTCAACGACACGATATCCATGGAAAATGTGATGCACTGCATCACGCTCATGCTTTACCTGGACTTTTCAACTGAAGATATTCAAAGGGGTGTAAGGCAGCTCACTGGCCTTGCCATGAGGCTGGAGCTTAAAAAAGCGGTTAACGGCAGCTATGTCATTGACGACAGCTATAATAATGACTTAGTAGGACTACGGTCTGCGCTGGATTTTTTACAAAATACCGGTACAGAATCAAAAGCCTTAATACTATCCGATATTTTGCAGTCAGGCCAGGATAAAGCATTACTCTATAAGCAGGTGGCTGAGATGCTTGAATCTACTAAATTAAATCAGGTAATAGGTGTAGGTCCGGATATTTCAGAGTTTGCCCATCTTTTTTCATGCCAAACACAAACCTACAACTCCACGAAGGAACTGCTGGTCAATTTAACAGGCATAGACTTTTCAAATCAAACCATATTAGTAAAAGGTGCGAGAGATTTTCGTTTTGAACAAGTGGTGAAGCTACTTGAAGAGAAGAATCATGGGACAAGGCTCGAAATAAACCTGGATGCGCTCACTGATAATCTCAACTTCTATCGCTCAAACTTAAAACCAGACACAAAACTGATGGTTATGGTAAAGGCTTTTGGCTACGGTGCCGGAAGCCACGAAGTGGCTAATCTTCTGGCCTACCATAATGTTGACTACCTGGGTGTAGCCTACACTGATGAAGGAGTTTTTCTCCGTCAAAAGGATATCCGCTTGCCTATAATGGTAATGAACCCTTCATCTGAAAGTTTTGAAAAGTTGGTGAGCCATCGCCTGGAGCCTGAGATCTATAGCCTGGAATTACTGCGTAGTTTAATCACCGGTATTCAGGATGAAATTGGGATACATATAAAGTTAGAAACCGGTATGAATCGTCTTGGCTTTACAACGGATGAGTTACCGGAACTTATATCCTTGCTAAAATCAAACCCGAACATTAAGGTTAAAAGTGTTTTTAGTCATCTCGCCGGGTCGGATTCACCTGATCATACTAAATTTTCTGTTCAACAAGTTAAGCTTTTCCGCACTAACGCCCATGAAATAAAAGATCAGCTTGGAATTCAACCGTTGATGCATATTCTTAACTCATCAGGCATATTAAGATTTCCGGAATATCAATTTGATATGGTGAGGCTGGGCATAGGCCTCTACGGAATTGATACTAACGAGCTTCACCAAGAGGCGCTTACGCCCATAGCTAAACTTAAAACCGTCGTATCACAACTAAAACATATTTCCAAAGGAGAGACTGTCGGTTACGGACGAAAAGGAGTGGCAGATAGGGATATGACTATCGCCACTATTGCTATTGGTTATGCAGATGGCTTTTCGAGGGCTTTTAGCAATGGCATTGGCAAGGTTTGGGTGAATGGAGCGCATGTTCCCGTAATTGGCAATATATGTATGGACATGACCATGATAGACGTTACAGGCCTTTCCGTTGTTGAAGGTGATGAGGTGGAAATATTTGGAAATCATCTTCCTATCCAGTCTGTTGCCGAGAACATTAACACTATTCCTTATGAAATTCTCGCTACCATTGGCGCCAGAGTAAAGCGTACTTATTATTCCGGGTGAGAAACTTTGCTTAAATGTTTGTGTTACTTAAAGCATGAAAAAGGGAATGGTCTTTATCTTAATTGCAGTTTTTGGTTGCGATATAAATGCTGATAAAAAAGTTACGCTTGATAATTTCGAATTTAAGACTGGCGATGATACTGAGCTATTCTTTAAAAATGTGCGCCAATCTTATTATGACCTTGAAGAAAATCAGGCAGCAAAATTCAATTTGTTTCGCTTCAGCGACAGAGTCGTTTCTGATTCTTTACCCATTTTAAATCTGGCCATCGTTATTAACTATTTACAGGACGAGGCCTATTTGTTTTTGGAACCTAATGAGATACTGGCAGCATATGAACCTTTGATCCTAAGCTGGGAAAATGACACTGACGGTACAAAAGGGCAATATATGCTTCAGGCAATGAATAGAGATAGTATGTTGAGCTTTTCCACCAAGATTTACAATAGCTTGATGACAAACCATGAACTTGTTTTAACGGATGGCACAGCTATTCTCAGCAGTAAAAAGCAAAGGGAGGCCTTTAGAATTACTATGGCAGATTACTTTCGGTTAACGAGGCTTGACTAAGTTATTTTGGAGCCACATCTTCACATACTCACCTTTTGGGTCATATTTAAGTGATTGATTTTCAATACTGAATTTCCTGCCTTTTTGAGGATCATTTCCTACACCTGCTATATAGGCCCAATTCAACCAATTGCTACTTGGGTCGTAGTCTATTAGGCGATTTTCAAACCACATGGCTCCCCAGGTCCAGTTAACGCTTAGATCATGGATCAGGTAACTCGCTACATTCTGTCTACCGCGGTTTGACATAAATCCGGTTTCATTCAGCTCAACCATATTCGCATCTATAAAGGGCTCCCCTGTTTTTCCTAGTCGCCATGCATTGAATGCGTCACAATCATCGCTCATTTCAAGAGCATCACCGGTGATGCCTGGCTTAAGGAATATGGATTTCCCATGCTTTTTAGTCATAAACTTGAAGAAATCTCGCCAGAGTAACTCAAAGAAGAGCCAATACGTCGAGCTGTTTTTAGTTCGCTCCTTTTCGTATTTCTTGATTTCAAAATAAATGGATTTAGCGGAAATACAACCTAAAGCCAGCCAAGGCGAAAATTTCGATGAGTAGTCCTTTCCGATCAACTCATTGCGCGTGTATTTGTATCTTTTTAGTAAATCATCTTTCCAGAAATACTCATTAAGTCGTTTCCAGGCTTCTGACTCACCTCCTTTAAAAGGCAGAACAGCCTTTTTGCTTCTTTTTTCCGGTTCAATACCCAGATCCTTTAATGTTGGTAGCTCACCAGGCTCCACTTCATGTTGAAAATGGATCTTATTTGGGGCCTGAAATTCTGACTGGATCTCAACGGTTTTTTCAGACTCCTTTCGGAATTTGGTAAATACATCAGGCACCTGTTTTACTGGCCAGGGCACGTCATCCTCATGAAATAAAGTACTTTGCCAGTGGTCTTTTACTTCAATTCCTTTCCCCTGTAGTTTTTGTTCCATTCTATGGACCTGCTGAAGTTCTTCATGGGCAATTTCTTTACTACAATGAATTGCTTCCACCCGCAACTCATCAGCTAACCAGGGAACAACTTCTTCCGGGTTCCCTACCCTTAAAATTAGGTCGGCTCCTAACTTTTTTAGATTACCACGTAGCTCAGCCAGCGAATCCAACAAAAACTCGATGCGGAAACTTCCGCATCTTGAGAATCCAAGGGCTGTAGTTTCCAAAAGCCGGCGATCTAAAACATAAACCGGAAAAACAATATTACCATTTAAGCATGCCTGTGATAAGGCCTTATTGTCTTTAACTCGCAAATCGTTGCGAAACCACATGATTACCCTGTCCATGATCTATAAACCAATAAAAGAGAGAAAAGTTGAAGGGATTAACTGCCCAAGGCAGTAATCACAATCTTTCTAGGGCCACCGTAATTGCGGTGTTCACAAAGGTAGATACCTTGCCAGACTCCAATATTCAGCGATCCATTAGTAATAGGGATATTGACAGAGGCGCCCATAAGCGAGGCTTTAATATGGGCAGGCATATCATCGGAGCCTTCCAGCGTATGCTTATAATAAGGTTGGTTTTCAGGCACCAGTTCGTTAATGTGACTTTCAAAATCAATACGTACTGTAGGATCAGCATTTTCGTTAATCGTAAGGCTTGCTGAAGTATGTTTGATAAAAACCTGCAACTGACCTATTTTGATATTTCTGATTTCCGGAATGGCGTCCAGAATATGATCTGTAATCAGATGAAAACCACGCGGGAGTGAGGGTATAGTAATTTCTTTTTGGTAGAATTTCACTGTACTAGTCTAGTTCTCAATCCGTTCAAATGCACCAAGGTCCGGTAGCTCATCCCGTTCGTTGCCTTCAAGGTCAAAAAATATTCCAATATCCACTCCCACATCTTTCGCGGGACTTAAGGTGTCAAGTGAGTAAACGTAATCTCTTGGGTCAAAGAACTTTGGATCCTCATTTAAAATGTTGCCGTCTGAGACATCGGCATTCTCTGTTCTAATCAAGTTATTTTCTAATATTATTGTGGTTACAACTTCTCCACTTTCACTTATTAGTAATTCCTCACGAAGATTTCCCCAAATAATGGAGTTGTACATCTCTACACTTAGATCAGAAACAAGCAATCTATTTCCCGGAAGCACAAGGTTATCAGAAAAAACTACGGCTGCATCCTCACGGAAGAAATCAAAAGAGAAATTGGCAAACGTGCAATGCTCATACTTGTAATTGCCACCGGCATAGTTACCTAGCACATTCACCGCACAGTTGTTGATCAGTGTATTTGTGACATACAAGTCAGAGGTAATGGCGATGATACCAAAGCCCGGTTGTACAAAATCACCACCAATGGGTAGTACGTTGTTACCCCCAATGTTTTCAATCCTGGTATTATTCACTATTAAATCAGGCTCATCGTCATCGTCGGGTGTCCCCAGGTACAGGCCTATTTCAGCGTTGCGGATTTCCGCATGATCAATGACATTATCCTGGCTACCGGGAAGAAAGATAATTCCACCCCACTGTCCCGGAGCATTTTTGAAATTATCATCAAACCGATCATTTGTAAAAAGCACTTTCATTTCGGCAGTACCCTGGACGTGGATTGAGCCCCTTACAAAAATGAAAGAACTGTTATGAGAGAATATTCTTGCTCCAGGCTCTATGG
This sequence comes from uncultured Flammeovirgaceae bacterium, assembly GCA_937899105.1. GTDB lineage: Bacteria > Bacteroidota > Bacteroidia > Cytophagales > Cyclobacteriaceae > Fulvivirga. The sequence goes on from CALBPF010000224.1 coordinate 30,117, forward strand.
TTAGATTGCAAAGCGTATCCACTAGTATAGAGTTGTAAATAACGTAAGGCTTATCACCAGTAAAGACGGTATTGCAAGCTAGTACCGAATCGCGAAGGAAATTTGCATCCTGTCCCCATGAAACCAACTTTACATCCTGTGCATTGCCATTGGTCAGAAAATTGACCTGATCCTCTACTACAAAGGGCAAGCTTTCATCTTGCGGATCAATACTGACCTCAACCAGCACCAACATGCTATCTCCGCCTAAAACCCGGGTGTCAGTAAAGGAACTACCCGGCCTTCCATTGACAATCAGTGTATATGGTGATTCACTCCCTCCTGCCAGGCTAATATCGCTGATACGTACTGCATTATCATTATCATTATATACCCTGAAGCGTTTGGTTACGTTACGGATCTCTGTGGAGATCTGTGTGAAAACAGTATCAAAAAAAATGGTATCCGTTGAAAATCGAAGAACTGCGTCACTCTCGAAGGTGATTTTTTCTTCCTCAGGTGTACAAGAAGCCATAAAGGCTAAAAGAATAACAACTCCAATAACAAGGCTTCTGAGCATAGTTGGTCAACGCTAATTTCAGCGTTTTTATTCCATTGCACCTTCTTTCATTTTCTCGGCCGATTCTGCAATGCGTAGCTTTTCGATAAACTCACCAATTTCACCATCCATAACAGCGGGCAAGTTATGCTGGCTGTAGTTGATACGATGATCCGTCACACGGCTTTGCGGATAGTTGTAGGTGCGTATTTTGTCCGAGCGGTCACCGCTTCCAACCATTGACCTTCTTTGTGCTCCTACGGCTTCATTGTGCTTAGCCAATTCTATTTCGTAAATCCTGGAGCGCAATACTTTTAACGCCTTATCAAAGTTTTTTAGTTGAGACTTTTGATCCTGGCAAGATACCACCAAACCTGTGGGAATATGCGTAAGGCGCACAGCGGAGTACGTCGTATTTACGGACTGACCACCAGGACCCGAAGAGCAAAAGGTATCTTTGCGAACGTCGTTCATATCAATTTCAACTTCTACATCATCCATTTCGGGAAGAACAGCCACCGTAGCCGCTGAGGTGTGTACACGTCCCTGCGTTTCGGTCTGTGGTACGCGCTGTACGCGGTGCACACCCGATTCAAATTTCAATCTGCCATATGGCTCGTTCCCGGTAACTGTACTTACTATTTCCTTATACCCTCCGCTTGTGCCTTCAGTAAGATCAAGTACAGTCAGCTTCAACTCGTTCTTTTCGCAGAAGCGCTGATACATTCTGAATAGGTCACCAGCGAAAATCGCAGCCTCATCGCCTCCCGTTCCGGCTCTGATTTCTAAAATAGCTTCTTTATGATCGTTAGGATCTTTAGGAATAAGCAACTGCTTGAGTTCGGCTTCGATGTCTGCTTTTTGAGGTTCTAATTCGTCAAGTTCCAATTTAGCCATCTCCCTGAATTCCTCATCTTTCTCGTTTTTCAGAACTTCTTTGGCATTATCTATATTAGAGATCACGTCTTTATAGGCATCGTACCTGGCCACGATTTTTTCGAGGTCTTTGTACTCTTTGCTCAACTGCGAATACTTTTTCATATCAGACATGGCGTCTGGCTGAACAATAAGCTGACCAACTTCCTCAAAGCGATCTTTTAGTTCTTGTAGTTTTTCAATCATATGAACAGATTAATACCTGCAAATCTAACGAATGCGTTACACTTCATATCAAAGACTAAAATCTACCTGAGATTGAATTGACTCATCAATGTATATGGAATTTACTAATTGTTATTTGTCAATTGCCAACCTGATAGTATAGCTTTGCCTTCATGAATGCTTGGTCACGGATATTACCTATGTTAATTGTCTCAATTACAGCAGGCTGCAATGGTTCGTTAAGTGAAGATCAACGGAAGGCGTTTCGTGAAGAAATGGAAGACCGCGAAATCAAGAAGGTAAATGAAAATGAGATATTCAGAAAGGCATTGGAAATAGGCCGTGAAATATCTGCTAAAGAAGTAGCTCCTGCAGATGTACGTATGTTTTCCGTGACATTGCAAGATTCTATTATGTTGAATGAAACGGAGCAGAAAATAGCAATGGCCTATGCCTACGCTCCTGATCCGACACAAGTAGAAGATAACATTCAAAAGCAAGGCCCTGACAGCTTGATCTATTCAAAGTACATCTTAGATCATGACAGTACAGGTCGCGTATTATTCGTTAAGATGGCAAGGTCCAAGGCAGTTAAGACACTTTGAGTATTTCTTTATTCGTACCATAACCCAAAGGTTCATAAAGGTGTTCTTAAGATGAGCATAGCTTAAGAGAATCATTTGATTTACTTATTATGAGTAACCAAAACGGAAAATTCCGCTTTACCTATTTCACTGACAAGTATGAAGAGACGCTAGAGTTCTACAAGGAGAAACTAGAGTTTGACCTTGAACACTCATGGGACAGAAATGCACATGACAAAGGAGCGCTGTTCAAAACGGGTGTTGGCTTGATTGAAGTGCTGCTTCTGCCTCCTGAAGAAGAACGAAATACCGGGTTGGACTACAGAAGTCCGCAAGGTGCGTTTATGTGCATCCAAGTATGGAATGTAGATGAACTGTTTAAAAAATATGGATCAGCAGGAGTGCCTTTCAAACAGCAGGTTACCGATCAGTCGTGGGGGCATAGGACCTTTTCTGTTATTGAACCCAATGGGCTTATCTTGTATTTCTTTCAGGAGCAGTTTTAGATTTCCTTAGGCTATTTCAACATACAAAACATGGAAGTATCAAAAAATGAAGTGGTAATAATAGGTGGCGGCATAGCCGGATTAACCTGTGCCATTGAACTTGAAAACCGAGGTATACGACCGCTGATCCTTGAGGCTACGGATCGTGTAGGCGGTAGGGTAAAAACAGATCATAAAGAAGGTTATCTGTTTGATCATGGGTTCCAGGTATTACTCACGGCCTACCCTGAGGCGCAGCAGTATCTTAACTATGAAAAACTTGGGCTAAAAACGTTTGATCCTGGCGCAGTTATTTATGATGGGAATGGTCAATATGAGATTTCCGATCCATTGAGAAACCCTGCATCTGTATTTTCTATGGCGTTTTCTCCGGTAGGTGGTGTTGGAGACAAACTTAAAATGGCTAAACTAGCCTCGGCGGTCAAAAAACAGCGATTAGAAGTTCTTTTTAGCAAAGGTGAGGTGACCACTTTAGCTTACCTAAGAAATTATGGCTTTTCAGAGCGTATCATATCAAACTTTTTCAAACCCTTTTTTGGTGGTATCTACCTTGAAAATGAGTTGGGGACCTCGAGCAGAATGTTTGAATTCGTTTTCAAAATGTTTTCGGAGGGCAGCGCGGCTATCCCGGCGAAGGGGATGGAAGAAATTCCGAAACAGCTTCAAAGCCAATTGAAACATACTGATTTTCGATTCAATACTCGTGTAAAGCAAGTATCGAATGAAGTTGTGCTAGAAAATGGCGAAAGCCTGAAACCCAAAAAAGTGGTCATTGCTACTCAACCGGAGGCCATTATGGATGGGTTCGATGATAAACCAACCTACCAGTCTGTGTTGAATTTATACTTTTCATGCAACAGACAGGCCATTAAAAAACCCTTGATCGGCCTGGTCACAGGAGCGAACGAGCTCATCAATAATTTTTGTGACTTAACTACGATTTCATCGGATTACAGTCCTTCAGGAAAACGGTTGATTTCCGTTTCTGTGAATGATGATCAGAATATTGAAGTTCAAGATGCTGTGATTCAGGAGTTGGCTGAGCTAACTGGTTTTGGTTCCACGGATTTTGAGTTTTTGGCGTCCTATCATATTCCTAAAGCATTGCCGGTTAACCACGATCTCAAATATGATATGGCTGCTACGGAAGTAAAGCTGCATGATGATATCTTCTTAGCAGGTGATTACTTGTTGAATGCTTCGTTGAATGCTGCTATGCTTTCCGGTAGACGGGCTGCAGAGGCTGTTTCCAGCTCGCTAAGCGGTTCATTGTTTTAAAGATTTAGGTCTCTAAGCATCTGATGAGTTTATTTTAAATGTACAGTCGTCTGAACACTTCGAGTGGTCTGACGACTACTAACAACTATTTTTATAAGTTTGGGATCAAATCAAATTTAGTCCTATCAAAGTAGCAGTTATAGGTGGTGGCGCGGCAGGTTTCTTTGCCGCTATTTCATGTAAGCAGCATCATCCGAATGCAAGGGTGGTCATCCATGAAAAATCTTCTAAGCTACTGGCCAAAGTCAAAATTTCAGGTGGAGGCAGGTGTAATGTGACTCATCATTGCTTACAGTCTTCACAACTCTCAAAGCGCTACCCTCGGGGAGAAAGGTTTTTAAAGAAGGCCTTTTCTCAATTTTCTGTGTTGGACACGATAACCTGGTTTGAGTCTCGCGGGGTAAAACTTAAGACGGAACCGGATAATCGTATGTTCCCGATCTCTGATGATTCCCAAACTATTGTTGATTGTTTGCAGCAAGAGGTTGAAAAATTAGGAATTACGGTTTTGACCAGGTATGGAGTAAGATCTATCAAAACGCGTAAAGGAGGCTTTGAGTTAGAAGTGGATACCCAACCAACTCTTTTTTACGATAAGGTTGTGGTCTGTACTGGAGGTAGTCCAAAGTTGAGCGGATTTGATTGGTTAACTCAGTTAGGTCACCGCTTTCAGCCTCCAGTTCCTTCACTTTTCACATTCAATATGCCAAACGAACCCATTCGTAAACTTATGGGACTAAGTGTAGAAAATGCTCAGGTTAAAATACAAGGCACTAAGCTTCAGTATGCAGGCCCTCTTTTAGTAACGCATTGGGGTATGAGCGGCCCGGCTGTGCTCAAGCTTTCTGCGTGGGGAGCACGGCATCTCAATGAACTTAATTATCAATTCGGTATTCAGGTGAACTGGACCGGCGGCATGAAGGAACAGGATATTCGTGCTGTAATGGATGAACATCTCCTCGTCAATCGAAAAGCAAAGATATTGAACAGGCGTTTGCTTGGTCTGCCTACTCGGTTATGGGAGTTTCTAATTCGGAAAATTGAGATTCGAGAAAATATCACCTGGGGTGAAATGGGAAATAAAGGAATCAACCGTTTGGTAAATATTTTGATCAATGACACCTATTCGGTTAAAGGGAAAACCACATTTAAAGAGGAGTTTGTGACCTGCGGAGGTGTGGATTTAACGGAAGTCGATCCAAAAACCATGGAAAGTAAACTAGTACCAGGACTATATTTTGCCGGTGAAGTGCTGGATATAGACGGTATTACCGGGGGGTTTAATTTTCAGGCGGCCTGGACTACGGGGTATGTTGCTGGGAAGTAATCAACTCCCTGAGTCATGTTGTAAAAAAGAGCAGATGCCCTTTACTACAGTGAAGAATTTCGAATCTTTTGCGGAGCCAAGATTTCTAAAGGTAACTCTATTCAAAAAGAGTGTAAACTTAACCGCCTACGGCTACGGATTCCGTTAAGTCGATTACCGCTTTTTTAATTCCCTCTACATCAAAATTACATTCGGCATGTAACTGTTTTTGCTCGCCATGCTCGATGATTGCATCGGGAATCCCAAGACGTTTAACCTGAGCCATGTAGCCATGCTCAGCCATGAATTCAAGAACAGCGCTTCCAAAGCCACCCATAATACAACCATCTTCTACCGTCACTACTTTGGAATAGTTAGAGAATACCTCATGAAGTAAGTCCTCATCTAGTGGCTTAACAAAACGCATATCGTAATGACCCGGGTTCAACCCCTCCTTAGCTAATTTTTCAGAAGCTTCAACTGCGTAATTACCTATATGCCCTATTGTTAGTATGGCTACGTCTTCCCCTTTCCTGATTCTACGCCCTTTTCCGATCTCTATTTTCTCAAACGGTGTTCTCCAATTTGGCATTACACCCTGACCACGAGGATACCGGATGGTGAATGCTTTCCCTTCTCGTGGAAGCTGAGAAGTGTACATCATATTTCGCAACTCCTGCTCATTCATTGGCGCTGCAATGATCATATTGGGGATACAACGCATGTAGGCCAGGTCATAAGCGCCATGGTGCGTTGGCCCATCGGCGCCGGCAAACCCTGCTCTATCAAGACAAAAAGTAACCGGTAGATCCTGGATACATACATCGTGGATCACCTGGTCATAAGCACGTTGCATAAATGTGCTGTAAATATTACAAAATGGCATAAGACCCTGCGTAGCCAGACCTGCAGAAAAGGTTACCGCGTGCTGCTCTGCAATACCTACGTCAATCGCACGTTCCGGCATTTCTTTCATCATAATGTTCATAGAAGAACCTGATGGCATGGCCGGAGTAATGCCCATGATTTTATCATTTTCCTTAGCCAGTTCTACTATAGTATGCCCAAATACATCCTGGTATTTAGGAGGCTGGGGAGCGTCATGCGTCTTTTTATGGATCTCGCCGGTCAGTTTGTCAAATTTACCCGGTGCATGCCAGGTGGTTTTATTTCCATTTTCAGAAGGACCGTAACCCTTACCTTTAACCGTGACACAGTGCAATATTTTAGGGCCCGGTATATCTTTTAAATCATTCAAAACATGTACTAAATGGTCTACGTCATGACCATCCACGGGCCCAAAATAGCGCAGGTTGAGTGACTCGAACATATTGCTTTGACTGAGAAGGAATGACTTTATGCTGTTTTCAACCTTTGCTATGATGTCGCGAGCATTTGGTCCGAACTTGCTTACTTTCCCTAAAACATTCCAAACCTCATCTTTTACTTTATTGTAGGTGTGCGAGGTGGTTATGTCAGTTAAATAATCTTTAAGCGCTCCCACATTCGGATCGATTGACATGCAGTTGTCATTCAAAATAATCAGCACATTACTATTTGAAACACCGGCATGGTTCATCCCTTCAAATGCTAAACCACCCGTCATGGCGCCATCGCCAATTACAGCAATATGATGCTTATCATCTTCACCCTTGTATTTTGAAGCTACAGCCATTCCCACCGCCGCCGAAATTGAGGTAGAAGAATGTCCTACACCAAATGTATCGTATTCACTTTCTTTCCTTTTAGGAAATCCGGAAAGCCCTTTGTAAAGTCTGTTTGTATGAAAATTATCTCTTCTGCCCGTCAAGATTTTATGCCCATAGGCCTGATGCCCAACATCCCAAACTAACTGATCTTTTGGTGTATTGAATACATAATGCAAAGCCACGGTAAGCTCAACTACACCCAAACTCGCACCAAAGTGGCCGCCGTAAACGGATACATTGTCGATGATGAAATGTCTGAGTTCATCCGATAACTTAACCAATTGGGATTGATCCAGCTTTTTGAGATCAGAGGGGGCACTTATTGTTGAAAGAATTGGTCCTGGTTTTATGAGCATCTTTAACGAATGTATTTGTTGTGAGATTTAACAACCATTCAATGTAAGTGTTTTCCTATGCTTATGCAAACGTTTTAAATCGGGTGCAAAATTACGATTTTTTTTAATGACGGAGAATTTTAAGGTGAAGACTAATATCTTTGATGATCCTATCTCAATCGTGTATAATGAAAATCATGTAGTCTCTTGAGCTTCGAAATTAAACTTCCACTTTTTGAAGGTCCCTTTGATCTGCTGCTCTTTTTTATAGAAAGAGACGAGTTGGATATTCACGATATTCCTATTTCAGATATCACAAACGATTTTTTGGACTATCTCCATAGACTTGAGGAAATGAATATAGAAGTAGCGAGTGAGTTCATTTTGGTGGCTGCCACACTCATGCGTATTAAATCAAAAATGCTGCTTCCAAGGCCCCAGCTAGACGATGAAGGTAACGAAATAGACCCCAGAGAAGAGCTGGTCAAGCATTTACTCGAATATAAAAAGTATAAGTCTGTTCTTGCCGAATTACAAGAGATGGAAGCTTCCCAGATAGACCGCGAAAAACGAGGAAATATTGCTAGGGAGTTGAGGTTGCTATCTGAAAGTGTAAATGTAGAAGCCGAGCTTCAGGATGTTGACCTTTATAAGTTGCTGAAAGTATATCAGAAGGTAGTAGAGAGATACGAGTTGGAGAAAAATAAACCAAGGCATGAAGTAATTCAATATCCATTTACTATTGAGGGACAACGTAATTTTTTGATGGGCAAACTGTCAAAAAAACCAAAGATGTCTTTTATAGAGATTATTGACGAGGAGCCCACTAAAATAGGAGTAATTTTTAATTTCTTGGCCATTTTGGAATTGCTACAGTTAAGACGCATAACCATGCACTTGGGAATAGGTTTTAATAATTTCTGGATAGAAAAATTGGAAGAGGCGCCGGCAGAGTAGATGAATCTCAACACCCAGAAAATCCTTCGTACATTAAACCCCAATAAGGTCTGGTTACCTGTGGTTATCAGCCTGGGCTTTGTGGCTTTCATGGTCCTGAGTGATGAGGAGTTTACGCCTCAAAAGTTAAACCTTGTGTTTCAGGCAAGGTATTTACCTATCCTCGGAGCGTTCGGTGTGCTAATTCTTAAGGAAGCCGCCTACATGTATCGAATAAGGGTTCTCACCAATAAAGACCTGAGCTGGACTGGCAGCGTTTACGTAATCATACTTTGGGAGTTTGCCTCTGCTGTTACACCATCAGTAGTGGGAGGTACTGCGGTGGCCGTTTTTATTCTTCTAAAGGAAAAGATAAACCTTGGGAAATCACTGGCCTATGTCACACTTACTGCCATTTTGGACAACTTATTCTTTGTCTTCTTAGCTCCCATTGTTGTTCTGATTATTGGGGTCGATATTTTCCCGGATTCTGTGAGAAGTGTTCGTGGTATTTTCATTACAAGTTATAGCCTGATCTCTATTTATACTCTCATAATGGCGCTGGCGCTATTTTGGAAACCACGACTTTTTAAATGGGTTTTAATAAAAATCACATCAATTGGCTTTTTGAGGAAATGGAGGTATGATGCCTATCAGCATGGAAATGAGATGGTTTGGGCCGCCTCGCTGATCAAGGGCAAGAAAAAAAGGTACTGGGTGCAAATCATACTTGCTACCATTGCTGCCTGGTTTTGCCGTTATCTGATACTGAATTTCCTTATTGCTGCGTACAATGCAGACCTAGCTATTTTGGATCACCTTTTTATTCTTTCTAAGCACCTTGTTTTGTGGATTGTCATGTTATTATCGCCTACTCCGGGGAGCAGTGGTACGGCTGAACACTTTTTCATTCAATTTTTCACGGAATATCTCAATGACTTTACACTGGGAGTGACGCTACTCTGGCGTACCATTACTTACTATCCTTATCTTATTATTGGTGCACTAGTACTTCCTGTATGGATTAGAAAGGTCTTTTATAAGAAAAAAATAGCTTGAGCTTTATGTTGAGGTCATCTACGAGAAACTGTGTGTTAAGCGAATATTTCTGGAACGAATTAGGGCGATTCAGAAAGTATGCAGAATATTTCATTGTGTGCTTGGGCAGGTCATTCTAAAATTTGGCAGATTTTGATCAATGACGTATAATGTTTTTATATAGAATACCCTCGTCTACGATAAATTTTTAATAAAGAGTTAACAACCTGTAGCAATTCACATCAAGTACTTAATAAATAGATTTTAGCTTCTTAAGCCTTCGATAAATACTAAGCCGAATTAGCCTACCTAGCTTTGTATCACACAAAAACAGAGTCATAGACTCAAGTTTGTTATGACAACAAAAGCTCATTTTTTGGCCACGCTCTTAATAGTTTTGAGCTCGGCCGTGCACGCAACTGACAAGAAGGACACTGAAAAGGGGACTACTTTCGAGGTAGTAAGGCAAGGAAACGTCTTTAAACTTTTTTATCTCAACAAAGACATCGTTAAGGTCAATGTAAAAATCGTTGATGAGTCTGGTAATATCGTCTTTACCGAACGTATTAAAAATGAAGAAGGCTTTATGCGACCTTACAATTTCAAAGACCTTGAGCATGGTGATTATAAGATCATTATATCTGAGAAGGATCAGAATCTTGCAACGACTGTTCATCACGGGGATGACTTGATAATGAAAGAAGAAGCGTTAAAACCACTTCGTCTTGTTAAAATGGATAAAATTAATGGGGCAGATCGTGTTTTTAAGTTGACTATTGTAAATCAAGGAGATGCCCAGGCTTCTATCAGCGTGAAGAATGAGGATAAACAAGTTATCTTTTCCATAACCGAGTCTTTCACAGGCAATTACGGAAAACTTTTTAACATGGCTAGGGTCGATGGAAAAACAAGTTTTGAAGTAACATTAAACGGAGAGATAACGGTATTCACACTTTAGTCAAAATTGAAGATGAAGTGAAAAGCTGGCCATCAAGGCCAGCTTTTTTGATTTATCTGCTAGCTATCCTCTTAGAGCCAGTTTTTTGAGTGCTTTTGAAAAGGTATATCTTATCTTTTCGTGATCATGATGTAGATTGTTTTTAGCTACCCATCGGCCATCGATGATTGTGCCTTTTATCCAACTCGCATCAGCAGAATACAATAATGTTGGAAGCCAATATTCCCTGGCCGTATTAGCCAATAGGGGCTGTTTTGCATCAAAAATTACCGCATCAAAAGGGCTATTCAACTCAAAATAACCCTTTGATGGCTGCCCCATGGCCGCCCTTCCTGAACTCAGCATCTGGTCAAAAGTACATAAGGTATAATTCGATTTATTTGGATTAATGAATGTGTTCCGTTTATGACTTGTCAAACGTTGGCCATAATCAAGTATCCGCAATTCTTCACAGGGATTTAAGCCAATATGGCTGTCAGTTCCAATTGACCACCGGCCACCAAGCTCCTGAAATTTGCGCAGTGGAAAAATCCCATCTCCAAGATTTCCTTCGGTTGAAGGGCATAAGACCACATTAGCTCCGCGGTTAGCAATAGCTTTTATCTCTTTTTCGAGGAGTTGTGGCGCGTGTACGAGATGACAATTTTCATTTAAATTGGTGTTATTGATTAGCCATTCAACCGGCCGGTTTCCGTAAAAGGCGATGCAATCTTCGATCTCTTTAAGCTGTTCGGCGACATGAATATGAAATGGGCCGCTAAATTGGTCATGGCCGACCACCTTCTTGATGTCCCTTGCTTCCACCGCCCGAATGGAATGGATACCGTACCCTATTGAGGCACTTTTACAATGTTCAGTGGCTTTTTTTGATGCTTCCCAAAGTCTGTAGTAATCTTCGACCGTTTTGGAAATGAAACGCCTTTGCCTTGGTCCCGGCTGTTTCCCAAATCCCCCCGTTTGGTAGAACATAGGTAATAACGTAAACTTAATGCCTGCCGTTTGTGCGGCGGCCACTAGCCGGTCTCCATGTTCAGCTAGGTTTGAATATGGCTTCCCGTCCTTATTATGATGCAGGTAGTGGAATTCTGCTACATGTGTATATCCATGCCTGACCATTTCGGAATAAAGCATTGCAGCGATAGATTCCAATTCTTCAGGGCTGATTGTCAAAGCAATTTGGTACATGGTTTCACGCCAGCTCCAAAAGTCGTTATGGGCACTTTCAGCCCCATGATTTTCGGTAAGACCAGCCATTGCATATTGAAAGGCATGGGAGTGAGCGGTTTGAAAACCAGGCAGTGCTAAGGCAGTGACAAATTCAGCGCCTTCATGATTTTGATCTATAGCAGTAATTAAACCCTTTTCATCTACAGAAACAGAGACATCCTCTAGCCAGCTGCTATTTTGTAAAAGACCTTTAAATCGGTATTTTTTCACGACTACAGGGCTTCCAATAGCTTTTCAAACACTATAGCAAGTGTATCGCGTACTCTTGCGGCACGTTGTGGGTGGTAGTTTACCTCATCGTCATCCATGTAATTGATTTTAGTCATCTCTAATTGTAGAGCGTGCTGGTCGCTTTCTGGTCTGCCAAAGTAGCGTGTGAGATGACCACCTTTAAACGGATCGTTATAATTGACCTTATGTCCCCTCCGCTTTAGTTGATCCATGACAGTCTCTGCAAGTAACGGAGAAGCTGTTGTTCCATTATTATCACCAAGTATAAGCTCTGGAAATTTCTCCTGCCGTATGAGTGGAACTATCTGTCTTATAGAATGGGCGTCCCAGAAAACCACATGCCCGAACTCAGCTTTTATCTCCCGTAATTCTTCTTCTATTTTTTGATAGTAAGGCCAATAATATGCTTGAAGTCTCGAATCAATGTCTTGCTGATTGGGATGATAGTCATTCAAATAAACTTCATCTCCGGCAAATGAGTGAGTTGGACAAAGTTGAGTGATAATTCGACCGTCATCATAAAGAGGCCGGCTTTCCGGGTCCCGGTTTAGATCAATTACCCAGCGACTGTATTTGCCAGCGATCATAGTAATGCCCATTTCCGGAGCAAAATCATAAAGCTGATCTACAAACCAGTCGGTATCATCCGGGGAGCTGATAAGTGATGAATTATATAGTCCTTTCAGTTCTTCGGGAAATTTGGTACCGCTGTGAGGCACACTAATTAATATGGGGACTTTCCTGGAACTTGGGCGAAGTAATTGAAAGCTCATTTTTGGGTTTCCAATATGGACTTTGCCTCCTCAGCCTTTTGCATGGCCATCGCTTCTATCTTCTTAGATATTTCTATTTGCTGCTCAGCTTCTATCCTGCATTGTTCTACTTCTGTTTGAAGTAATACGAGTTTTTGAACAAGTTCTTTTTTTTGGCCTCTTTCATAAAATGCGTACCCCAATAATCCCAGAGTCACCATGGTTTGCATTACCAGGATAAAGCTTAATACAATCTTGAATCTTTTTTGATTTCTGATCATAACTCGGTTTTTAACTTAACGATTCTATCGAAAGATTCGTCAATTCTGTCTCTATTGATTTTGCCTTCCTCAACCAGTTGCTTTACTATCCTGTGTACTGCATCTACCGTTCTTTCTTCGCTGTTCGGGATATTATTTGAGAAAATAAGTACATCTACACCGGCATTTATGGAATATTCAATGGCCCTTTCTAAGCCATAATATTTTGTGATAGCGTGCATTTGCATATCATCTGAAAAAACTACCCCGCTAAAATTTAGACTATCCCGTAGCAAACCGGTAACAATGGGTTTTGAAAGGGTGCCAGGTAAACCGGCGCTATCTAATTTTTTATTTACAATATGAGCGGTCATAACAGATTTTACCATTGCGCTGTCTATTAACCGTTGATAAGGTTGCAGCTCTTCAGGTTGCCAATATTGCGTTACATCTGCTATTCCTAAATGTGTATCAGCGTGGGAGCTGCCGTGCCCCGGGAAGTGTTTTAACACGGGAATCACTCCAAATTTATTATGAGCGGCTATCATTGTTTCAGCAAAAAGAGTCGTACTGTCCGGGTTAGCTGAAAATGATCGCTCAATTTTATTAATAACAGGGTTATTCTTATTTATGGCAAGATCTACGACCGGAGCAAAATTTACATTGAACCCAAGTCCGGCAAGCGTGGCAGCATATATTTCACCATAGAACTGAACAGAATCTAAATTACCGGTTTCTCCCAGGTATTTAGCTGAAACCGTAGGAGGAAAGCTGTACTTTTCTTTTAAACGGTTCACTTTACCTCCTTCATGATCAAGAGCAATAAAAAGCGGTATTGACGCGGATTCTTGTAATGACCAGGTTAACTGCTTGAACTTAATGTAGGAGTTTTTTGGATCGATATTTTTCTCAAAGAGTACAATGCCTCCCACTTTGCCATCCCGTATTTCGGCTAATGTAGGATCATCTTCTAAGATGGCCCGCCCTGGATGGCCCACCATGATCATTTGACCTATTTTTATATCAAGGCTGTCCAACTCTTGTGCGTATGACGAGACAGTAACCAGGTAACAAACAAAAAGTAGTTTCTTGAACATGCTAGTAGTTTTGTCGCACTTCCCACAAAATTTTCTCCATTCTTTTCTTTATAGGATACGACTCGGTTGGGTAGTTATTATTCATAAAGCTAAAAATGAGGATTTTACCTGATTTAGTAAGTAAATATCCACTTAATGTGTGATTGTTACTCAGTGTTCCGGTTTTACCATATATATAGGGTGGATCGGATTTATAATAATTTTTTATCGTTCCGCTTACCCCACCAGTAGCAAGTAATGGAAACAAACGATCTTTTCCATAGTCATTAAGCAGGCTTTCCCATAACCATACAATTGACCTTGGGGTGAAGAGGTTGTACCTCGATAACCCTGAGCCATCAACCCATTGAGGTTCGTCCGGTATGTTTGGCATGAGCTTACTCTTTGCATATTTTATGATGATTTTAGTATTCAATGAATCGCTGATCTGTCCCGCACAGATAAGTAACAACTGCTCGGCAATAAAATTATCACTCTCCTGCATCATCACTTTCAAAGCGCTATCTGTAGGTATACTTTTAAGTATTTCTGCGTCCCTTGGTTTAATTCTGTAAGATATTTCCACCGGCTTATGTAGCGTATCCGAAAGTAGCGCGGCAACTACACTTGGGTTATACCTATACGGTACTTCAAGTTCAAATTTGGATTGGTTTCGTGATGGCAGATATACCATTTTATTTGAACCTATGTCGCGTACAATGGCTGTTTCACCATTGATTGAGTCTCCCAGAAAAACGTCTGGTTTAAAATAGGGCTGATCGATGCTTAAGTAGGGGCTATCATTTTCCTTTCTAACGATAAGCGCATTGCCATATAAGGGTAACGGTGTTCTCTCCACTGAATAAGTGTATAGATAATCATCCCAAGACCAGCCGGGGCCAAAGGGTTGTTCATAAAAATTGCGAGACGAAAAGTAAAGGGGCTTATCGATGTTTTTGAGCCAATCAATTGCGGCGCTTTGCGGTAGTAATGGATAGAGCAAACTTGGGTCTCCTGTTCCCCAGAATATAAGCGAGTCTTCAGATTCTTTAAAATAGAGACCGGGAAGCTCATTCCCCAATACTTTTAACGATGTGAAGAGGGTGAAAATTTTTGTGTTCGAAGCAGGTGTGAAATACCGGTTTCCGTTGTGATCGATCAACGTTTTCTTCTCCATAGGGTCATAAAGGTAAAAACCGCTATGGTATTGGAAATCAACGCTTAAGGTATTAAGCCTTTTAAAAGTTTGAACTCTTTTGGAAGAAATACAGCTACAAAAACCTATACTTAGAGATAAGTATAAAATCAGACGCATTCTGGCAAATTACAAACAAAGCCTCAGTTTGAAAAATAGCGCTCTGTTAATATTTTACAGTGATGTTGCTAGTGCCCGGCAATGAGAAACCCCAGAGTGGCTACATTCATCTTTACTCCGCTGGCAGTGCCTTCCCTATCGAGCATCTCTTCCGTAAACGAACTGAAAAGGTCTACCGTAGAGGCTCTCAAATTTATGTATTCATCAATAAGCTTGGAGAGCTTTCTTCCGGAGGCGTTTGCCTGGGGCGCCCAGTGGTTTTCATCGAATCCAGGCAGTTCGGTCAGGTCATTTCTTGAAAAGGCGAGCCCCCTGTAACAAAAAACACGTTCGGCATCCATCATGTGATTTATCACTTGGCGTATACTCCATTTTCCTTCTACATATCAATGGTCTGCCAGCGCTTCAGGAATGGTTCTGAATAGGCCGGTTGTTGCATTACCACCCGTAATTAATGCAAGGATAAGGTCCTCAAACCGTACTGCATTGATGTACCATTGATAGAAAGGCGGTATTAAATTAGTATTTGGCTTGGGCATCCTTGTGGGTTAACCATCCGATGGCTTAAAGCCATCAGATGGATTGATCGCGTTTAAGCTGCTTTCCACTTAATTGTGCAGCCAATAGCCTTAGTTTTGTTTACAGAAGGTTTATTTCCGTCAAGTAGCGCGTCTACCGCGTCTTCTACATATTTCTTATCTGCTGCGGCTGCATCCCGAGTATTGTTATCAATGGCGCCTATATAGTTAACCACTAATGCGCCATCATCTCTTTTTAAGATATACACATGTGGAGTATTGGTAGCTCCGAATCTTTTTGCCACGGTCTGATCTTTATCATAGAGGTAGGCGTGTTCATAGCTATTCTCATTAGCATAGCTTACCATTTCATCAAAGGTATCACCGGGTGACTTTACCGGGTCATTTGAGTTTACAGCTACTACAGGATAACCTTTATCAGCATATTTTTCATTCAGTCCTTTTATCCGGTTCAAATAGGCCTTTGAATAAGGGCAGGTGTTGCAGTCAAATACAACAATGAACCCTTTTGCCTCTTTATAATCACCTAATGATATCATTTTACCATCAACACTCTTTAGTTTAAAGTCTTCTACTTTGTCTCCTACCTCATAGCCATTTTTTACAGGGTTGCCGGCAAAAGACAGAACCAGCCCAAATACAACAACTAGAATACTATTCTTTTTCATTTCTCAACATTTTTAAGGGTTTTGAATAAATTCTTCAATTAAGCGATTAAGTTCGGCCTCCGTAAGCTCACTTTCAACAAATTTTCTTTTATCGGTTCTACCATCAACAATTAACGTAGCAGGAATGGCTCCAGACCAGCTTTTGTCTACTCTATCTATCCATGAATTGTAATCAATCTCATCTAAAAGGTATACATTGGACTCAATTCCCTTTCGTTCCATAAATTTATGAACCTTAGGCAACTGATCGGCAAAGTCCAAACTGATTAGATTTACCGATAACTTATCGCCATAGGTTTTTCGAGCTGCTTCGAAATAGGGTAGTTCCTTGATACAAGGGCCGCACCAGGTTGCCCAAAAGTTGATGACTGTCACCTGATTTTTGCGCTCTTTAATAAGAGCATCCAGCCTATCGAATTTTATGATTTCCGCCTCGTTTTGGGCGCGCGAAACCCCTAAAGAAGTTAGAATAAATGTGGTTAGTAAGAAAAACTTTTTCATATCCAGATAAAACTACGTTTTTGGACTTGACATAGTTCTAATTTGATAATAAAATTTGTCGAGATTTAAGTGAACGTTCGTTTCTAATAAAATTGTACTTTTCCAATATGTTTAATTTTTCTTCAAAAAAATTAAACTATCCTCATAATGCTATGCCTTAACATTTAGTTCAAATTGGCATAACGCAGCGTTAAAACAATATTAACAGCAGATACGGAATATTTTTGGCAGATAATCTCGGAATTTTTTGAGTTAAGTTTCCTGTAATTGATGTAATATTTTACTGTTTCAGAGATAATTCGAGCTCACTGATAATACGTTAATTAGACAAAATAAAGATTCTGGAAAGTCAATAAAAAGTTTTCCACAAAACTGAAAAGTTTTCCACACAGTTCAAAGAATCAAGATTAACTTCTTGATTATCAAACTTTTATATACAAAAAATGGAATTGCCACTTTGTGGATAAGTGAACTTCGATGAAATATCCAAAGCATTTCGAAAAAAAATGGGATATCCAAACGTGAGTTTAAACAGATAATTTAAAAATGCCTTTTGTTTAACATTGAAGTAAGTCTGCTACTCGCTATTATGGAGCATAAGTTTCTTTCGATAGGTATTAAATATTCTTGATTTTGATAGAAACCCTTTGTACTGACCATTTTCGATTACAGGTAGATTCCAGGCGCCACTCTTTTCAAACTTGCTCATTACGGATTGCATATTTTCATGAGGCTGTACATCGGCAGGTGGAATAGTCATTAAGGTTTGTACCTTAATTTGCTCACGTTGGTCAGTATCAAACATTATCTCTCTGATATCATCCAATGTTACAACACCAAGTAGTTCCTGGGCCTCATTAACCACAGGAAAAATATTTCGTTTTGAGACTTTCACGAGATTAACCAACTCACCCAAATTGGCATCAGGTTTTATGGTCAGCAAATCCTTCTCAATGATCTTTGATAAATCAATTTGGCTTAATACTTGACGATCCTTGTCGTACTGAATCAAGTCTCCGCTTTCAATAAGATGTTTTGTATAGAGCGAGTGTTTTTCGAAGATTGAACTGGTGCTATATGATATCGCAGATACTAACATTAGTGGGACAAATAATTCGTAACCGCTTGTAATTTCTGCTATAAGAAAGATGGCAGTCAACGGTGCGTAAAGTACACCGCTCATTACACCGCACATTCCTACAAGCGTAAAATTACTTATACTCATGGACCCCCAACCAAGTACGTTTGAACTTGATGCAAATAAAAACCCCGTTATACCTCCTAGAAATAAAGAGGGCGCAAATATACCTCCACTACCTCCGGAACCAATAGTAAGTGCGGATGCCACAGGTTTTACAAGTAATACACCCAAGATGAAGATCAGAACAATTCCGATATTATCTACTTCGCCAAAAAATAAAGAGGTGTTCAAAATATCTGTGCCCGCTCCGGCTAACAAAAGCTTAATTGTATTGTAGCCCTCACCAAATATTGGAGGAAAAACGAATATGATCAGCCCCAAAAGTACCCCTCCTAAAGTGGCTCTCCCGAGTACGTTGCCTATTTTAGAAATCAGGTATTCTATCTTATAAGTGATCCTGGTGAAATAAACCGATACTAAACCGCATACAATACCTAACAAAACATAGTAGGGAGTGTCTATTGCCTCAAAAGAATCAACAAGTTTGAAGGAGAACAGCACGTCATCACCGAGAAGCGTAAGAGAAATTAAAGCGCCTGTTACCGATGCCAGCAGTAGTGGAATAAACATAGCTATCGTAACATCGGCAAGAATTACCTCCAGACTAAATATGACACCTGCCACCGGGGAATTGAATATAGCTGAAACTGCACCCGCTGCACCACAGCCTATAAGCAACGTTCTTTTTTTGTAATTTAGGTGCATCAGTCTACCTACGTTTGACCCAATGGCCGAACCGGTAACGACTATAGGGGCCTCCAGACCAACTGAGCCGCCAAAACCCACCGTGATAGCGCTTGTTAGCATTCTGGAATACATCTTAGACCTCCGAATAATACTTGACTTTTTTGAGATATCGTAAAGTATTTGAGTAATACCGTGGCCTAATCGTTCTTTTAAGGCAAACTTTGTGATTAACACCGTTATGAGGATACCGATTAACGGAAAGCCAAAGTAAAAGTAATTGGCATATTTGATATCGAAATCACTGGTAAGCGCATACTGTATCAGGTGAACAGTTTCTTTCAGTATTACCGCGGCGAAGCCGGATATAACACCGATCAGCCCTGCTAGTACTAGCATGAAAGTCTTATTGTTGACGTGCTTTATGCGCCAAATTAGAAATTTTACAAGTATGCCTTGAAAAAGCTTTGTCACAGTCTGATATAAGCTCGCAAAGTTAAAATAATCCCACTCATACCGGTAGCGGCGCTGACTTTTATCCCCTAAATTTATTAACGAAATGAAAGAAATTACGAAGATCAAAGAATCGTGTTTGTATATAAATGATCTGGAGCAAGCGAAGGTGTTCTATCATGTCAAACTGGGTTTTGATGTGATCAGTTATCTACCGGATAAGCATATTTTTTTTCGTGTAGGATTGTCGGTGCTGCTGTGCTTTAATCCGGAGGATAGTAAATCAAAAACTTCACCTCCATCACATTTTGCCAATGGGAACCAACATTTTGCCTTTGAGGTAGATCCGAGCGATTATGAACTTGTAAAGCAAAAAATTATCGATAAGGGCATTCAAATAACAGATACCGTGATTTGGAGCGCCGGGCAAGAGTCATTCTATTTTAATGACCATGAGCAAAACGTATTGGAAGTCGTGCCCTTAGGTGTTTGGGAGTAGTCGATGCTTCAGCCACTGCATAAAGCTTACTTTTTGAGGTTCATTGGCTACCTCGACTTCTATGGGTGAAACCTGCGTGTAAATATTTTGATACCACTTCCGGTAGTCATCATACGTGATACAATCAGACATAAGTTCGGACTCAGTCAGAATCTTTATAATTAAATTTCGTGATTCGATATTTTTAATCTGGATCTGCTGTTCTTCAGGAAGATCACTGATTCTAACGTAATAAATGCCTTTATAGACCCTAGCCTTCTGCACAGAACTTTGTGTCAATTAAATTATGAATATAGATATTTTACATTTGGCATATGTAACCACAGTGTTATTAATATGTTCACCAGAGGTTATAGCGTAATATACAATATATAGCTCTGAAGCCATCTTTCCAATTTATTTTCTTTCCTTCGGCATAGGTTCGGCCGTAATATGATATTCCCACTTCGAACATTCGCATGCCTGCTATCCGGGATAATTTAGCTGTAACTTCCGGTTCAAAGCCAAAACGCTTTTCCTTAAGATGGAGCGATTTTGCCATTTTTGAATCCATTAGTTTGTAGCAAGTCTCCATATCTGTAAGATTCAGATTAGTAAACATATTGGAAAGAAAAGTAAGAAATTTATTACCTATAGAATGCCAAAAGAATAGAATGCGATGTGGGTTACCTCCTAGAAAACGGCTGCCGAAAACGACATCGGCCACGCCATCTACAACTGGTTGAAGTAATAGATTGAATTCTTTTGGGTCATATTCAAGGTCGGCGTCCTGAATAACCAGATATTCGCCGGACGCCTCTTTTATACCGCGATGTAGTGCAGCTCCTTTACCCATATTTTTAGGCTGCTCAAAAAATTTAATGTCTGCATTTGCATGCTCAATGCTGTATTCCTTAATGATTCTGGCAGAGTTATCTTTGGAAGCATCATTTACTACAACTAACTCTTTGCGGATACCATGAATAAGCTCTACAGCTGAAACTTTGTCCAAAATGGTGCGAATAGTCCGTTCTTCATTGTAGACCGGAATGATGACTGACAGCGTTTTAATCATCTTTTGAACTTAAGCAAATAGGTATCCGGGTTAGGAAGGTGATGGACTTGCTGAAAGCGCTCAGGGTATTGCCTGACGGCTGGTAATAAGTATCGCAGCGTATTTCCGTACACCTGATCAATAACCACATAATCTACCTGCCTTTCTTCCAGATGAGTCAATAGCTCGTCAGGGTTGGCAAATTTGTACCGTAAAGTATACTTATTGGCATGCAGGAAAAAAAGTGAGGGTTTACCACACGCTACTACTGTTTCTTCCTTCACATTGTTATCTAACCATTCGGCTATTTCGAAGTAGTTCTTCCACCCTGCAGAATATTTTTCCTTAGCCTGATTATGAATATCTGATATTGCACTAAACTGGAACAATAGGAAAAAAGTCATCAATGCTCCTGAAACCACTTTTTCACTTGATTTTTTTGCAACTAACTTAACTGCGTGAAACAGGCCATTTATGAGGAGAAGAATTAAGAATGGAACGATAGCGACAATAAACCTTACTCCAATCCAAACCTGCGGCCACAGCATTAGAATAGCGAAGGTGCCTAACAGGTATCCAACAACAAGCCACAGGTGATCTTTAAGCTTAATAACGCCAAAGATCATGATGGCGAGCAAAAGAAAGCCGGCCAGCCACTGGCCGCCGGTTGCTTCCTGACCATAGTTAGGCTCAAAAACAGGAAAAACGGCGTCAGGTAATTCTTTGGTAACATACCTACTGAAGTTCTCAAAAAAACGATCGATAAAATCTCCTAACTCCGCCTGGCCTAGCGCAGGCTGATAGGGGTTGATCATTTTGAGCTGTCGTATATATGAGCTGCCACCCAGGTTACTTCCACGAATGAACCAGGGAGCTATAGCCGCGGCAAATACTCCCACGTAAATAGCGATTGATTTCCAATTCTTTTTGAAAAGTAACGCCAGCACAAACCCACCCATTAAAGCTACTCCTAAAGAACGGATATAATAGGCGATAATAAGGCACGCCAGAGCTAACCATACATATTTGTCTTTGAAGCTAAACCGTTCCTGATTTGTTTTAGTAAAAAAGAAAACGGCCATCACACTAAAGCATAAGAAGGGCACCTCTGACATGATTAATGACGAATACCATAGCGCGTGGGCATTTAGTATAGCCAGTAGTGTTATCCCTAACGCCATTATTTCGTCCTTAAGTAATCTTAGCGCAAGAAAATAGAATACAAGAAGTCCGGCAAGTCCCAAAAGCCCGGTAGCGATCTTAATTGGGACTAAATTATCTGTAAACAACATTATACCGCTTATGATTAGCGGATAGCCGGGAGGATAGTGATTGTTTGGTCTCTTGGCAATGCTTGAAATATTTACATAACCTTCCCCTTGGGCGATTGCCTTACCCAGCATATAGTAGCTTGCATTGTCCCCAAGCATTGCCAGTTTAGAATCGAACGTGTAAGAGAATGCCGCCAGGAAAACTACAGCTAAAACTATGACATGAATCCAGTTGGTACTTTCTTTCAATGAGGTAATTTTATCCTTCAGATGCGCTAAGATAGAGATTTCTAGATTTTGCGTTCAAAGAAAAATAAATTCTGACTCAATGGTAAAAATAAAAGAACTAGTTGTTATCCAGCAGTGTTTAAATTAACCAGATAGTCTCCATCAAAAAGGTGTTCTTTTTCCATTAGAAAGGAAGCTTTAGCTAACTTGTGAGATACAGAATTGGTTTTATCAAGAATACAGTAATATTGAATCAGTAAACATGTTGAATTTTAAAATACCTTTGATAGTAAGTGTCCTATGTGGTGGTTTAACCATTGGCTGTGCCCCTACAATGAACGACCAGGAATCAGATTTACCTGTTGTTAAAGCAGCAAACTCTGAATTTAATAATTATTGGTATGCAGGCAAAGCAGAAATCACTTCATATGAATTAAAGCAGTCAAGATACGGTGACGTGCATGATGGAGAGGCGGTATTGATCTTTGTAACCGAGCCCTTTTCCAAATTAAAGCAGGTAAAGCTGGACTATGGCGACAGAGCAGGAGATGATAAAACGACAGTCTTAAAGCTAAATTACACCAAGAAGTTCAACACAGGAATATATCCCTATTCAATGATGCTTTCAGCATTTACACCCGTAGACAGCTATAATCATAAATACACACCAAAAGTGACAGCATCTATCCAGGAATGGTGTGGTCAGGTATATACTCAGATGAACTTAGATAAGAATAAATACAAAGTGAATGCGTTTTCTTACTTTGAACAGGAGGGCGACAAATCATTTGATACACCAAAAGGCTTTCTGGAAGATGAGATATTCAATCGGATACGGCTGGATTATAAATCTTTGCCTACAGGTGAAATTGAGTTGGTGCCCGGTCTTTTCTTTACCAGGCTTAAGCATGAAAACTTAAAAATGCAGAAAGCTACTGCGGAGTTATCGGAGAGAGGTCAGTTCATACTATATACCGTTGAGTTTAAGAGTGATAACCGTAGGTTAGAAATAACTTTTAGTAAAGACTTTCCACATGCCATTCTGGAATGGACAGAAACTTATAATGGAATAGGAGGCAAAGAACTCACTACTACAGCGAAAGCTAAAAAAAGTCTGTTTATTGATTATTGGGCCAGAAATGATGTGGCAGATACTTACTTAAGGGATTCACTGGATCTTCAATTTTGAGTCAAGACCAAGCTTCCTTAATCTTCATTCCAGATATCACCGGTTTCACACAGTTTGTTAATCAAACGGAGATAAAACATGGGCAGCATATTATTTCAGAACTACTGGAAATAATAATAAATTCAAACAAGCTGGGATTGCTTGTGGCAGAAATAGAAGGTGATGCTGTGTTGTTTTATTTGGAAAAACAACTGCCAACCGTAGATCAGCTTATCGATCAGGCAAAGGAAATGTTTGTCAATTTTCACAATCATCTACTTGATTACGAAACACGAAGAATATGCCGGTGTGGTGCTTGTACTTCGGCTAGCCAATTGTCTCTGAAGTTCATCGCACATACCGGGGAAATTGGCTTCATAACCGTTCACGGTAAAAGCAAGCCTTACGGCGCAGAAATAGTTACAAGCCATAGGTTGTTGAAAAACGATATTGATGCCACAGAATACATCCTTTTTAGCGAATCCTTTAGACCCTTATTACAAGATTTTAAAAAGGAGATGTTAACGTTTCAAGAAGGGGGTAAGGAATACCCGGATATGGGATTGGTGAGGTATACATACTCTGTTTTAACACCCTACCGGGAGTTTTTCTCTAAATCAAAAGCCCCTGCGCCTCCTCCGAAAGTCAGAAACCCTTTAATTAAGCGTATTCATATCGAGAGGCCGATGAGCGAGGTCTATTCAACCTTGATGGACCTGGACTTACGGCTCCTCTGGAATGAGGGACTTGACAAGTTGGAGTTCGAACAAGATCGGGTAAATAGGGTAGGCACCAGGCATACCTGCCTATTCCCTGTGGGAGAGGCGGACTTCACAACGGTGATAGCGGAATTTGAGGCTGACAGCAGGGTATATGGTGAAGAGTTGGAAGACCCTCCCTTCGGCAGACAACTCATTATATACTATATTCTTTCACCTGAAGGAGAGCAAACAGAACTACGGACTGAACTACATTTCTTTCCAAAGCCGATCATAGGTTGGGTTATGGGGCCTTTACTTAAATTTAAGTTCGCCAAACAGCTTGCCAAAACTCTTGAAGCACTTAAAAAACTAAGCGAAAACCATGTTAGCGAACCAGCAATCGTTATTTAACATTCCCGAGGAGATCACCTACTTGAACTGCGCCTACATGTCACCAATGATGACGAAGGTAGAGGAAGTAGGTATTGAGGCGCTAAAAAGAAAGGCTAATCCGTCGAGTATTACGGCCAATGATTTTTTTGCGGATACAGAAAAGCTACGTACCGAATTCGCAGCGCTTATAAATTCACCGGAACCCAACCGCTGTGTCATTATTCCATCAGTGTCGTATGGAATGGGGAATGTTATGCGTAATGTTAGCCTGGAGGAAGGAGATAATGTAGTGGTTATAGGTGAGCAATTCCCGAGTAACTATTATCCATGGCATAGGCTATGCGCTGAGCGAAAAGCCCGATTAAAGGTTATTTCTGCCGACTCATCTAAATCGGGTCGTGGCAAGAAATGGAACGAGAAAATTCACGATGCTATTGATAACAAAACAAAACTCATTTCATTAGGCCATGTGCATTGGGCCGATGGCACGCTGTTCGATTTGATGGAGATAAGGAAGCGCACAAATGATGTTGGGGCACTAATGGTTATTGATGGCACTCAATCAATTGGTGCTTTACCTTTCGACCTTCAGGAATTTCAACCCGATGCGCTTATCTGTGCTGGGTACAAATGGCTGATGGGCCCTTATAGCATTGGAATGGCATATTACGGACCTTACTTTGATGAAGGTGTGCCTATTGAGGAAAACTGGATAAACCGATTGAACAGTGAAGATTTTGCCGGTTTGGTTAGTTATGAAGACCAATATCAGCCTGGGGCGTTGCGCTACGAAGTAGGTGAGCATAGCAACTTTAACCTCGTACCAATGCTATTGAAAGCGATTGAGCAAATTAATGCATGGTCACCAGCAGAAATTCAAAACTATTGTGCTGACATTACCAAAAATGAGCTAAACGCTCTGGAACAAAAAGGATTTAGTATTGAGTCTCCTGAATGGAGAGGGTCGCACCTTTTTGGTATTCGTTTACCTGAAAATGTGGAGATATCTCAATTGAAATCAAAACTGGCTGAGGAACAAATTAATGTTTCGGTTCGTGGCGATGCGGTTCGTGTTGCTCCTCATCTCTATAATTCCAGACAGGACATGCAGAAATTAACGGATGTACTGCTTCATTTAAAATGAAAATAATTTTCATTTTCGCTTGGTTAATAACCTCTTCTTTATTTTCTCAGGAAAGGTATGCTTTTGTTCATTTTGACGAATCAAACAACACTAAAGAGTGGAGTTCTTTTTTGAATGAAAGTGATGAAGTATTACTTATTGGAAATTTGTCAGACCAGTCAAAGTGGGCTTTGCTGAATGTCAATAACACAGAACTCGCCGGACTAAGGGCCTCTTTTACTTCAGACCTAATTTATTGGAATCAGCGGAGAGGGAAAGCATGCACTTTGGAGAATTCCAAAAAAGAGGATCGATTTACGTTTATCAAGTACAATTCGCATATTACTAAATTTAACGTACAAGATGCACCGGAACTTTTCAGGTTTCATGATCAACATATTAAAGGGATTAGCAAAGTTGGGCAAGTACTTTTAGAAGGGTTCTTCGATAACGATGATGGCGGATTCATGCTAATGAGAGGGACGGTTGACAAAGAAGTGATATGGACTGACCCGGCTGTGGTCAATGGAATTATCGAGCCCGAAGTTTATTTGGCGAACGTTACAATAGGAAAAGGTTGTAACTGATCTTTGGAAATAAAAGAAAAGTAAGGTTGGTTTTGCGAGGCAACAAAGCAATCTGTACATTCATTTCTCGAACTATGGATAGATCCTTATGAAAATACTTAAATGGTTTTTTGGCATTCTTTTAACCCTCATTCTTTTGCTTTTCATCATTTTTCTGTTGGGCCCAAAACCTCCTACTCCGGATCTTATCATTAGGGCTGCCACGGCCAGTTCAGATCTAAACTTTCTTGCAGACAGTATTGAAAAGGCGGAGTTGACTGTACCTAACCTTAAGCCTGACAATGAATCACGGATAATTTTTGCAGATTCTGTTCCCATAAAAACAGAATACGCTATTGTTTACCTGCATGGCTTCTCTGCAAGTCAGGAGGAAGGGGATCCCATGCATGAGGCGTTGGCAAAGCGGTATCACTGCAATCTTTTTCTTCCACGATTGGCAGGACACGGATTGATTGAGCAGGAGGCCATGCTGGATTTGACAGCGGAACAACTCGTACAATCTGCCAATGAAGCAATAGCGGTCGGGAAACAATTAGGAGAGAAAGTAATTTTGCTAACTACATCTACCGGAGGAACTCTGGGCCTATACCTCGCACAAAATGATCCTGATATTGCGGCCATACTTCTGTACTCTCCAAACATTGACATTTTTGACCCGGCATCAAAGCTACTTACTAAACCCTGGGGGCTGGAGATGGCCAGGCTGGTAATAGGTGGAAATTACAACTATTGGGAACTGGACAGTGTAAGAGCAAATTACTGGACGAATAAATATCGATTAGAGGTACTGATCCAGCTTCGTCATCTTGTAGATATCACTATGGTACCAGAGACATTTGAGAATATTACTCAGCCCGTGTTTTTAGGGTATTACTACAAAAGCGATGCTGCTATGGATTCTACTGTTTCTGTACCCGCTATGCTGGAGATGTACGAGCAGTTAGGAACGCCTGAAGGTGAAAAGGTTAAAGTAGCTTTCCCAGATGCCAAACATCACGTTATTGCCAGCCACCTCACTTCTAAATCTTTGGAAAGTATAAAAAAGGAATCGTTTGCTTTCATGGAAGGTGTTTTGGAGCTGGAGCCTAAGGCAGAAGGATTTGACTGGCTGACAGGTAACTGGCAACGAGTTAATGACAAGAAGGACTTAAAGACCTATGAAAATTGGATTAAGCGTAGCTCATCAGAATATGAAGGCCTGGGTTTCACATTGGAGCAAAATGATACTATTTGGAAAGAGAACATTCAATTTGTTAAATCGGGTGGCAAATGGCTGTTTAAAGTAACGGGCCAAGGAGAATCGACTGCTACCGTTTTTGAAGTTTCTGAAATAAATGGCTATAGCTTTACATGCGAAAATGAGCAAAATGAATTCCCAAAAAAGATAGCTTACTCAAAAAAGGGCGATACGATTGAAGCCGTAATTTCAGGCGGTGGTGAGCAAGTACCCTATGTTTTTGAGAGAGCCGATTGAACTCATATCTAATTAAATCTTGAAAGCGAGTTTTTGGAATATGGAGAAAAACCTATTTGAAGACTCATGCCATACTGGATTGATTCAATAGAGAGTCTTTCACAAATAAGACTTGAAAATTAACAAACCCGAAAGCCTGGTGGAGTTTTTTTAGGATAAACCCGATAATAAATTCAGCCTGTGAGATCGCCTTGCTATGTCATTAAAAAAATAGTCCTACTGTCCTTTACACGTCTAACCGCCGTTCACCGGAATTTAAACCCCGGGGGTAAGGATAATTTTTTAAAAGTGGTGGTAGTATAATTTCTAAGTCGTCGGTTTTACTACTATGAAAGGGCATAGAAGTGCTTTCGAAACTTAAAACTTAACGATTATGAATTACAGATTATTTGTTTTGCTAGCGCTAGTTGGATTATCCTGTAGTAGTGAGGATGATGATGCAATGGATTCATCGGGCGACCAAGTAGAAGTTTCGTCAATATTTCAACAGTTTACCGATAATGTAACCGTATACGGTGAGTTGGTAAACGGAGAGTCGTTTGTGGTCGTTGAAACGGATGATATTCCTAACCATGGAAGTCCTTACTTTGGCACCTCAGATCCAAGGTATGAAGCATATAATGGTACCAACCCTGACTTTATGCTTAACCCCAATACCATTGTCGCTCAAAATATTATATTGAAAATCCCTATGGAGCCAAGAGCTGCAGAAACCCCAGAGGCTACCGCCTTAGGAGCGATTGGTGTCGCATTGAATGGTGTTGTATTTTACAATCAGTATGCAGGCCCCAATAACCGACCCCTTACGAATGAAATTAATTCTTTTGATCAATACTTAGGACACCCACAAAACCAAGGACAATATCATTACCACCAGGAACCGACTTTTCTCACCGAAACCCTCGGCTCAGATGCTTTACTAGGTTGGCTGCTTGACGGTTTTCCAGTATATGGCCCAATGGAAAACGGTTCAAGGGTAACTAATTCCGATCTGGATGATTTTCATGGGCATGATCATGCTACCACGGATTATCCCGATGGCATCTACCACTACCACATAACGGATGTTGATCCTTATATAAATGGCAGTGGATTCTATGGAGAGGCGGGTACGGTTTCAAATTGATATGATATTCAAAATAGCCTTTTTCTTGCCTTTGTTTATATTGGCTTGTTCTAAACCAACTGAGCAAGATGAGATAAGTAAACAAATTCCGGACTACACGCTTAAAGCCACCGAATACGAAGTAAGTCGGAATGGCTTGTTTACCCTGGTTAGTGGTAAAAAATACTCCGGCTATCTGGAAGACTATTATCCGAATGGGCAGCTAAAGATGAAAGCTGGATACCTGAATGGTCTGCGTGAAGGTAAAGCGCAAAAGTACTACAGCAACGGCGCTCTTATGGAAACGCGCTATTATGCAGATAACAAAAAGCATGGGAGGCATCGAGGCTGGTGGGCCAATGGCAACCAAAAGTTTGACTATTATTTTGTACAAGGAGAGCATGAAGGCATTCAGAAAGAATGGTTCAATAAAGGAAACCTATTTAAACAGTTTACTTATCGCAGTGGTAAAGAAGAGGGGACTCAAAAAATGTGGGAAGCGTCAGGCAAAATACGAGCTAATTATGTAGTGAAAAATGGCCGCAGGTATGGGCTAATCGGTTTAAAAAATTGTAAATCAGTAAACAATGAAAAAGGTATTTATACAGCGCTTATCTATTAGTTTGTTACTGGTCATGTTGGCTGGATGTCTGGAAAAGGAAGTATCAGAGGAGGTTCCTTTACCTTTTTATAACCAGGCAGATTTCACACCTAAATGGATTGCTCCTGATTCTGAGGAGTTCGCTCAGATACATAAGATAGAGAATTTTGAATTTATTAACCAGAACGGTGAACTCATTTCAAATAAGACGATGAGCGGAAGTATTTACGTGACAGATTTTTTCTTCACGATATGCCCCGGCATATGCCCCAAAATGACAGCCAATATGGAGATTATCCATAACCAATTTAAAGGTGAGTCAGACATTAAACTACTCTCCCATTCAGTGATGCCATGGGTAGATTCTGTTTCAGTGTTAAAAGAGTATGCTGTGAATAAGGGCATTGACTCAGACCGATGGCACTTTGTAACTGGTGATAAAGACGAAATATATGATCTCGCCAGAAACTCCTATTTCGCTGAGAAAGAAATTGGAATGGTTAGAAACTCCCATGATTTTTTACATACTGAAAATTTCATTTTAGTAGATCAAAACGGCCGAATAAGAGGGGTTTATAATGGAACCTTAGAGCTTGAAATGAAGCGGCTGATCAGGGATATCAAGACCTTGAAAGCATTAGGCTGACCCTATTCAAGCGATAAAATCTTGACCGCTTTTCAAGAAAAGGCCGGTTGCCTCGGTAACCTTCTCATAAAAACTCCGTTTAGGACTTTTATATTTTAATTACTTTTAGGATTTAAATAAAAATCTAAATGGGGAATTATTCTATCGGAGAGTTTGAAGAGGTGGTACTGCTGACGGTGGCCATTCTTTTTG
>CALBPF010000225.1 GCA_937899105.1 uncultured Flammeovirgaceae bacterium
GACCTACCTACGTAGCCCAGGTTGTTGATTAATTCATGGTCAAATCCATCGTCAGCATTGGTTTGTGATTCTGGGCTCTCTCTTTTTACCATATTAAAGTTGCGAGAGTTATTGAATGCAGTATTGTTGTACCACTTATTTCCTCCTAGATGATGATTAGCATAGAAGCCATTGGCCTTGTTCCTGAATGCTACACAAAAAAACACGTCATTACGAGGTATTGTATCAGGCTGCCTAGATTCGTCATCGTAACCATATCCGCCAATTTTGAATCCATTGCCATCCCCAAGCCTTTCAAAATCTTCATCGTAGCCATTATATCCTGCCCAGCAATTCTCAAAAACAATTGACTCGAACGACCGGATACAATCAAATCCATCGTCACTGTTAAGCCATGCTCTGCAACCTCTGAAAATATTGCCTTTTCCTCCTTTAGTCGGGTGGCAGCCAAATCCGTCTACGTTATCCCCTTTTTTATTTTCTGATACATCATCATGATTACGGTATGCGTCACAATTTAGAAATAGGTTGTAGCCCCCTTTCCTGTGCCTTAGCCCAGTCCCCTTATTGTCATGCATACTAATATTTTCAAAAACGTTATGATTGCCCCAGCTATACACACAGTAGGATTCTGTATGGGAAGTGATTGTTATCTGAACCCCTGTAATTTCAATTCCTTTTAGATGGAGGTGATCACCGGAAACCCAAAAAGCTACAACCCTTTGATTTAGAGGCTTTACAGAACTAAAATTAAAGTGGGGCTTTTCATCTCGATACGCCCAATAGTTAATTCTTTTACCTTCTAAACCACTTTTGTTCAGGAAACTAATACAGGCAAACAAGTCATCTTCAACCATAGAAATATCCGAATCCTGCATGATGTACTCCCCTCCACGAATAAATACCGTATCTCCCGGCTCCGCTAATTCCTGCGCTTTTTGAACTGACCAAAAAGGATTTTCTAAAGTGCCTTCATTTGTATCTACTCCATCTGGCGAGACAAAAATCTGCTTGCCCCAAATGGTATTGATAGGAAGCATTAACAAACAAAATGATATAAAGTACTTCACCTTGATGATATAGTAATTATTTAAACCGTATGGTCCCGTTTGTTCTCTGTAGATTGAAGTATTCCCCGGAAAGTTTCTTCACTTTTTTACCTTCAATCGTCAAGTTTTTAAATGTAACATTCAAGTCTTTTTCACTGGTATGACTATCTATTCTTGAAATCTGAATCTTCTTTGGAAACATCATTTCGAAAGAACAATCTTCAAACAATACCCCTTCTATTTTACCTGTCCACGGCTGATCGTCTTCCCTTCTTGTGATATACACATTGATGGGCATTTGTCTGCGGTCCGGAAAAAGCGACTCTGATCGGATATTCCGGAAAACAACGCCCGAAACCGTGGCTCGATCCCGCACATTTACTCCCAACACCCGGTCTGCCTCGATCACGTCATTATTTTCAAAAAGTACCCGGTTGTAGTTTTCACAACGTGTTTCCGTACCGATCTTCAGGGATGTCTTTTTGGTCATAAACACACAGCCTCTGACGGTCACATCCTCTACATCATCCAAAACATTCAAATTTCCATATCCCGTACATTTAACGGCTACATTATCATCGCCCGCCCAACCAAAACTGTCTTCAATGAGCACTCTTTTCGATGCATCCGGATCCCAACCGTCCAGGCTTCCGAAGTAGTCATTATTCATCGTGTTGTTCATCAGCTTGCAGTTCCGGAAGGTAACATCCTGTGAGCCCATGATGTGGGTATTCCAGCTGGCAGCATCTTTCAATACGATTCCATTGAAGGATATATTTTTTGATCTGTAAATGAACATTAGCCTTACCCTGGTACGCTTGTCTCCGATTTTTGGGAGTGTAATGCCTAGGATCTCGGACCCGCTGCCATCAAACGTTCCTAACCCTGTTACTGCTATGTTTTCGGCATTTTCGATGTAGATGAATCGGTTGATACCCCTGCCGCCTTTTGCTTTATAGGATTCAATGGCTTCCGGGTCAGCTTTGATAACAGCATTTTTAGATACATGAATGTTTGAGTTACTTTTCAGCCGGAGCATAGAAGATTTATAAACTCCATCGCTGAACAGCAGCACCTTATCCGTTCCTGAGATCTCGTCCAGCGCTTTCTGGATCTTCTCCGTCTCATTTTTTTGACCTGTGTTATCTACATCGTATTCCTTGACAATATCAACAAGTTCTGCACCTGATGGAGCGTCAATGGGCGCTTCGACAAAAATCACGAGCCGCTTCTTAAAGTCTTCAGGATTCCTGGAAAATTTAATCACCAAATATCCTTTTCTATCTACCTTGAAACGGAGTTTATTGCCGATCCTATCTGCCTCCACGCCATAGCTGTGGGGAGAGATGTCCCAATCTTCCTCTCCAAGTTGAAACCCCAGGGCTTCCACCTCCAGGGCCAATGGGGTTCCCTGGTAGGTCACTCTCGCATATTTGTAGGTATCCAGCCTGTAGGATAAAGGAGCTGTATTCTGCTCGTAGACAGGAATACTTTGCCCGTTGCTAGTCAATGTATAGGATTGAGACGAGCTTTGACAAGCAAATAAGTTCAGTAAAAAAATGGCTAATAGTACTCTCATCAATTCATGCTTTGGATCACCTTCCTGAAGGTTTCTATTTCTATTTTTTGCAAAGCGGACAATGACTCTTCGCTAAGGCTATTCTGCTCATCGGGGTCCGATTCTATGTCATAAATTTCTCCTGTTTCATAAAGCTTAAGTTTTTTATTGAAAACGCTTCTGCTCATAGGTAAATCATCTCCCTTTCCCGGGTAGTGCATAAAGATCCATTCTCGCGCGTTGAAATCCTGACCGATCAATTGCGGGAAGAAACTTACCCCATCCGTTATAAAATCTTCCGGTAGCGCAGCTGCGGCGGCCTCCGATAAGGTGGGGAGAAAATCCGAAAAGTCGATCAGGTTATTGTTGATCTGACCGGGTATAATCGTACCGTTCCAGTAGGCGATCAAAGGTACATGGATGCCAAACTCAGAGGTATATCCTTTCATTCCTTTAATGGATTCATCACCCATTTTGGAGATCACCTCTTTGCCGGTTCCGTTATCGGAAGTAAACAAAATGAGCGTATTTTTATCAATACCCAACTCCTTTGTTTTATCGATGATCTCCCCGATGATCCGATCCATATACGCTACTTGATCCCGAAAAAAAGTAGTATCGGTGACCGCTTTTTTGGAGTCGCCTGAAGATGATACCTTAAAAGCTTCATAAGCTTCCGAGTCAGGAGTGGGAACATAAGGCCTGTGCGTCAAAACCATCGGATAATAAATAAAAAATGGTTCATCCCTGTTCACTTCCATATACTCTTTGATATAGTCCGTAAATACCTGGGGACCGTACGCTCCGTCATCGTACTTCTCCAACTGCCCATTTCTGATGACTCGTGGGTTTTTGTATCGCTCGTTGTAGCTGGTGAAAGTCAGTTGCCAGAGCAGGTAATCGTCAAAACCTGCTTTGTAAGGAGCAAAAGCATCTCCCCTGAGTTGCCACTTTCCGGCGATAGCGGTCTTATATCCTTGCGATTTAAGTATGTGGGCAAAGGTGGTTTCATTCAGGTTCAGGTAGCCCCATCGTTCGTAATTCCTGAAGTTGGACTTTCCGGTCATGATCTTCAGGCGTGATGGTGTGCACAGAGGCTGTGAATAGCAATGATTAAATTTCACTCCACGGGCCGCCATATCATCTATCCTTGGCGTTTGATAACTCGTTCCGCCATAGCAATGAATGGCCTCATGGCCCAGATCATCGGCCATGATCAAAATAATATTTGGAGGCCTTTCATATACTTTGCCCGCGCTCTGACCTTGACCTTGCACAACTCTATTGCATGAGCAGACAAGTCCTGATAGCAGCAAGAAGATCACAATTTTTTGATTCATGGTGGATTGAAAAGATCCTAAGTTTATGTATATGTGAGAGACGAGAAAAGTGGCTTTTACCCTTAACTGAGATTGGCCGTTAAATCATACGTATTACTTGATTTTTTTCAGATGATTCATAAATGGAAAGGATAAGCTTAAGCGCCTTGATGCTACTTTCACCTGTCACCTCGGGATCCCTATCTAAAGTAATAGCCTCAATAAAATCAGCAATTTGCTGCTTATGAAATTGATATGAAATATCCATTGGGTTGTTAGATCCGGATTGGAATTTTTGTCTGTTATTTTTATCCTCACTACTGATCCCTTCCACATTCCATTCTTTAATGTTACCCCCTTCCAATACCGCACTTCCTTTCTCGCCAAAGATTTCTAAACGCTCCGCGTATCCCGGAAACAGCGCGGTACCGGCGCTAATGCTTCCCAAGGCGCCATTTTTAAATTGCAGGCTTGCCGTAGCCACATCTTCACCTTCTATATTGTGAACCATCGTTCCTACTTTTCCAAAAACCAAACCCACTTCCCCCATCAGATTTAACAGCAGATCAATGGTATGAACACCCTGATTGATCAATGCGGCTCCTCCATCTCCTTTGATTGTTCCTTTCCATGGGCTTTCAGCGTAATAGGCCTGATCACGAAACCAGTGAATACTTGCATTGCCCATTAGGAGCTTGCCCAAATACCCCTCGCGTATCGCTTTCCTTATCAACCGGAAATTCGGGTTAAAGCGGTTCTGGAAGATACACCCCAGCTTAACTCCTTCATTTTTACACATTTCGATCATCCTATTCGCTCTCTTCAGGGTCACCTCTATGGGTTTCTCACAAAGAATATGTTTTCCTGCCATAGCAGCGGCCAGAGCCGGCTCCAGATGAGCGCCACTTTGTGTGGTGATGATGACGGCATCTAAAGCCTCTTTTGATAATAATTCGTTGTAGTGTGCATATACAGGAACGCCATACTCCTCGGCCGCTTTTTCAGCCCGCGACTTTGACGAGCTAGATAAGGCAATTAGCGATGCACTTTCGATTTCCTTCAGACAGGCGGCATGAACCTTTGCAATCGCTCCCGTACCAATGATACCAAATCTCAGATGTCTCAACTCGCTCTATTTTTCAGTGGACATAGAGGGCGGCAGCGATGAAGGCGAACTTCCCAAGAGTGTGTTTGGCTTTTCTCCCATTTCAAGTACCAGCTTTCCGCCGTCTACCAGATCTCCATGATAAAACCATGCCTGATTTAATTTCTCTCCATCCAGGAATGCATTTTGTACATACTTATTCATAGACGAGTTATTCTTTACCTCAACAACAAATTCACCTCCCGGGTAATACTCCGGATTTAATTGGATAGTAATCTTGTCAAAAAGTGGGCTGCCGATTTCATAAATTGGCTCAATAGCCGCGCCTCCTCTCATTTGAAACAGGCCTATTTTCAATAAAACAGCCAATGATCCCATAAGCCCCTGATCTTCATCTCCATTGTAGCCATTGAACGGGTCCAAATCACTGTAGATCCTTTCTACAATTTCCCGCGTCCAATATTGTGTAAGCCATGGTTTTCCGGCATAATTAAACACAAATCCTACCTGCATGGAAGGTTGATTCCCATAGTTCAGGTAGGTATTTCTGCGTTCTTGCTGAACGAATTTATCCTTCTTATAGGGTTTGGAAATGAAATCATGGTTGTCACTAATTAAAAATTGCTGGTTTAGCTTTTTTGCTGCCGCTTCCCTTCCACCCATAAGGTTAAATAAGCCTTGCATATCGTGAGGGACGAACCAGGTCATTTGAGCGGCCGTACTCTCCACAAAGCCATGATGGCTTAAAAGAGGATTAAAGGGCTTTTCAAATACGCCATTAATAGCTTTTGGTCTCATCCAACGGTAGGATGTATCCCATACATTTTTATAATTTCCTGCCCGATGCTGAAAATACTTTGCATCGTCTTCTTTTTCCAATACACCGGCTAACTGACTTAATGTCCAGTCCTGGTATGCATATTCCAAGGTCTGCCCGGCGCCCTCATTGTGATACCCGTTGTTTTTATCCGGATTAGGAAATGGGACATACCCGTTTTCAATGTAATGCTTCAGCCCACCTCCAAGGGTTGTTTCATGCTCATACCCTGCCTTGCTCATAAGCCCGCCCGGCATAGCATTTTTAACCAAGCCTTCGTACGCCTTATCTACATCAAAGCCCCGAATACCTTTCATATAAGCGCTTACAATAAAAGGGGTAGAAGAAGCGCCGGTCATCACGTAGGTGTAATTTCCACCGGAGGGCCCCCTGGGGATCAGCCCTCCGTCTTCATACATTAGCAGCATAGAGTTGATGAATTGTTCGGATATTTCAGGGTAAACCAGGTGCCAAAGGGTATTTAACGTCCATTGGGCTCCCCAAAACGCATCGGAATTAAAATGATTGAATCTTGGACGCCCTTCATTATCAAGCGGTATCTGGCCAATTCGAGGTGCATCACCGGTCATGTCACAATACTGCCCGTTAAAATCACTAATGATTCTTCTACCTTGCAGGGCATGCCACAGATCCGTGTAAAAACGCGCTTGTTGCTTTTGGGTACCTCCCTCCACCTTGATCCTGTTTAACCATCCGTTCCACTCGTCAAATGCCTCTCTACGTACCTGATCAAAATCCCAGTGATCAATTTCATTGTCCAGATTCAATCGTGCCTGATCTACACTCACTTAGGAAATGGCTACTTTCATTTGAATTTCAGTCGGGGCTTCTTGATATAAGGTTAGGTAAACACCTCCATTTTCACCTTCAAACCTCTCTGTAGGTCCAAGAGGCCGTTTGTCTTGCCAGGAACTCATCCGGTCGAACGGCTGATCAAGCCGTATAACAAAGTAGACATAGGTATCTTTAGGTCTTCTTCTTGTGGCCTGCATTAAAGCATACCCGGCAATCTCATTTTCGTTGATTTTTTGGGCCATTCCCATTTTTGTAGGAGAAGGACCCAAATGGGTGCCCAAATCAAGCAATACATGTTTTTTTTTGTCAGAAGGAAAACTGTACCGATGAAACCCGACACGCGTGGAAGCGGTCAATTCAACCTGGATCCCATAATCGTCTAAAAAAACTGCGTGATAACCGGCCTCAACTCGCTCACTGGCATGGCTGTATTTAGACCCGTATACATCTGATCCTAAGTACCCGTTAAATTCTCCGGAAGTGGGGAGCACCGGCACTCCGGACAGTTGCCACGCATGAATATGACTAAAAAAACGAATCGTGTCTTCATTATATCTATACCCGGATGACCAGGCGCCTCCAACCCCCATATCGGGACTTAAATTGACCATACCAAACGGCCGGGTTGCCGAACTAAAATAGAACCAGCGAGAGTTTGCTGCGTCAAGCAGCGGGTAGACCAGTTTTGCCGGATCAGATGAATGGTTTACGGCAGGTTGCTCAGAGCAGTTTACCAATAAAGCACAAAGGCAAATAACCGCCAGCCTATTCACCTTCCAGCTCCTTAACTGCCCGGTCGTAAGGGTCATCGATATCCCGCACGCTGGTTTCAGCGTCTACTTCATCAAGAAACTCCAACAGCTCTTTTTCAAGAGCGGCAGCAATATCTGGGTTTTCCAATGAAATATCTCTGGATTCGCTAAGGTCTCCCCCGATATTGTAAAGCTCTACTTTAGGCGCGTCAGGATATTTTTTTTCAGGTATCCAGTATTTAATCAATTTGTAATCATCCTTGATGATTGCGGACCGCGGCTTTCGGTGCGCTCCCTGGTGAAAGATTAAGGCATCTCTGTTGCGGCTCACCGTCTCAACTTTCTTATCCATCAAGAGAGGCAACAGATTGCCTCCATCCAAACTTTGATCGATCTCAAAATTATCGTTAGCCAGACTTGCAAAGGTGGGTAGCAGATCCAGCCCTGTAACCGGAACCCTACTGACACTATTCGGTTCAATACCCGGGCCTGCCGCCATAAATGGTACTCTCAGCCCGCCTTCATAAAATGAATGTTTTCCATCTCTAAGCGGAATATTTCTCAGGTTTTGTTTGGAGTACCTGGCCGAAACCAGCTTTTTATTCGAGTCAATAATAGCAATCTGATTAAGGGAAAGTCGTCCTCCATTGTCTCCCATCAAGAATATGTAGGTGTTATTTTGTATGCCCTGTTCTACCACAAAATCCATTATGCTGCCTACGGAGGAGTCCAAGTCTTTTAACATGGCAGCAAACTCCGGATTTGTATGCCTTTCGCCGCTCTCTTTACCGTTAAAATAATCGTACGTTTCTGCTTTCGACGATAAAGCTAAATGGGTAGCATAATGTGACAATTGAACGTAAAAGGGTTTATCCTTCGAAATGCAATTTTTCATGAATTCCTTGGCCCTGTTGGTCATACCAAAAATATCTTTAGGATTCTCCTCATTCCAGTAAGCGCTAGGTTTTCCGGCGAGCTTCATCTCTGTTGGATTGGGAACCTCTTCTTTGACAAGCCAATCATTTGCATCTTGGGTATATTGTCTTGAGCCCAAAAATTCATTCTTAAAAACATTTCCATCGCCATTAGATGTCATACCTTCTTCATAATCGAATCCTGCTTCCTTAGGGTGAATAGCTATGTGCCACTTACCGAAATGAGCGGTTTGATATTCTTTATTTGCCGCTTTTAACGCTTTTGGGATCGTTAATCGATTATCCGCTTTCTTGTACCAATCCACGTCTTTATTGTAGATATGTCTTGCCGCATTTTGCCCTAACATGACGCTATGCCTGGTGGGTGAGCAAATGGGATTGGGCGCATAACCATTGGTAAACATCATACCTGACAAGGCCAACCTATCCATATGGGGTGTATCGTAGTAGTCGCTTTCCGAGTCAGGGACTTCAGGATCAGCACGATGGGAAACGTGTGTCCACCCCTGATCGTCGGTGAGAATAAAGATGATATTCGGACTGTTTTTTTTCTGCTCTTCCGGTTGACTGTTACATGAAATCACTAAGATTCCAAAAAGCAAAAAAGCATATATCCATGTATTTTTAATCATAGGCTGGTAAAATTTAAATTGCCTTACAACCTACCTCACTACGTTGCTTGTACCGAGCAAATTATTTAAGGCACGATTTGCTACACGTATAACGTACTTATTAGGATCTTCCATGACGGACTGAAGTGCATTTATTGTAGGTCTTGCCATCTCTCCCATTTCATCCAATACCAGTACGGCATTCAGCCTGATCCATTCATCCGCGCTATTTAACTCGTTTTCTAATAATGCGAAGCTTTTTTCTTCTACTCCCATTTTGATTAAGGCTCTTGCACTGGCGATCCTGACTAAATGGTCTTCATCATTTAATCCGTTGCCCAATATTTCCAGCAGCTCTGCATTTTTCCACTCCGGGTGATCTCCTATTCGTATTGCTGCCCAGTACCTGACTGCTTCATTATCGCTCGCCAGGCCTTGCTGTAACCCGTCAAGGTCTTCGCTCAATGCCACTCTTTGCACCTCGTCAATGGAATAAACTCCTTCCCTTAATAACTCGTAAATAGACTTGTTGTGCATCTTCTCCCAAGATCTAAGGATGGGTTCCGGAATTAACCCGGCATCTTTAATTCTGATGCTCCACTCTTCATGAGCACTTCTCATATGACTTAAAACTTCTTTATATTGAGGATCATCAATCAAGTTATTTAATTCATTTGGATCTTTTTCCAAATCAAATAGTTCTTCATTTGGTTTTGTGGTTGCCATTAGTCGTACTCCCGCCTCGGGAAGTGTTTCCTGCACATAGGCAGCCCTGATTTGCTTCATGATCTCCCCCTTCTCCGGGGTGTTCATGTATTGTATATAAGGCTTGGAAGGTTCGTAATATCGAATATATTTGAATTGCTTATTTCGAACAGCACGCTGCATATCGTACCTCTCATCCATGCGATCACGAGCGGCGAAAACAAACTCTCTTTCAGGGCTCAGGCCGTTACCAAGAAATGCTCTCCCCTGCATGTGTTCGGGAATATCCAAGCCTGCTAATTTCAGAACCGTTGGAGCCAAATCCACGAAACTCACAAGCTCATCCGTTTGAGATCCCATTTGCTTCTTGGAAAGGCGCTTATATTTTTCAGGGAGATGCACTAACAGCGGCACCTTTAACCCCGTATCAAATAGCCATCGCTTATGGATAGGGACACCAGCTCCATGATCGGAATAAAAGAATACAATGGTGTTTTCTGATAAGCCATCTTCTTCGAGCTGCTCCAGAATCTTTGCTGTGTACTCATTAAGAGCGGATATGTTACTATAATATCGCGCCCAAAGCTTACGGGTAATTTCTGTATCAGGAAAATAAATAGGAAGCTTTACATCATTCGGGTTGATGAACTGATCTTCGGTTAAATCCTTAGTAAATCTGCTATGCTTGCGTTCATTATCAATACCGCTCTCATGCGTACCGATGTAGTTAAAGACCGCAAAGAAAGGTTGGTCTTTTCTTTTTCGATTGCGCCAGTGCGCAACATCATTAGATTCATCCCATATTTCCGATGACGTGTAATCCAGGTTATAGTCTTCCTTAGAATTGTTAGTGCAGTAATAGCCGGCTTCTCTTAAATACTGCGGAAAATACCTGGCTTCAAGTGGCATCCTACCTGCCGTGCGCATATGATGCGACCCGATGGATGCCGGATACATACCGGTGATGATGGAAGACCTTGCCGGAGCACATACCGGCGCAGATGCAAATGCATTTGTATAAAGCAAACTTTTTGATGCAAATGCGTCAATGTCCGGGGTTTTTGCTACGGGATCACCATAGCATCCCAACTCCATGCTCATATCTTCCGTGGTAATCCACAAGATATTCGGCAGATCGTTTTCTTGTTCGGAATTTGCGCATGATGTAAATACTAGAAGTAAAACACCGATCAACTGGTACGTTGTATTCTTAACTTGCATTAAGTTATAAGTGATTTGTCGATTGGACTTTAAGGATTTATCCCTTCATCAGGATACCCGGGAGGGGTAAAATCCACCGTCGTACTCCCGCCATAGCCCACATTTTGATCTAATGGATTGTCTTTATTTGCAATAATGGCATTTGCAGGAAATGGCCATAGTTTGTGATAATCCTGAATATAAAATTTAGATAAGGCGTTATATTGTCTGGTTCTTTCTAGCAGCTTCCCCGTTCGAAGTAATGTGATTCTTCTTTCTTCTTCTGCATTAAGCTCACGAGCACGTTCGTCCAAAATAAAATCCAAGGTTACCTCCGCAGCAGTGATCGTGGAGGCTCCAGCTCTCTCGCGGATCAAATTAATCCATTGAGCCGCCTCTCCAGTTCTACCCAACATCATTAAGGCTTCGGCGTAAAGTAAATACGATTCCGATATTCTCAGGTAACTAATGTCCGGATACGAGTTTTCTCTGATGTTAAAATCAAAGGTATGCGTTTCGTCGATCTCCCATTTCCTCGAATAGGGATAAGTACTGCCAAAATTAGCGCTTGGAAAACCTAAAGCGCTTACATCCCAAGTATAGTAGGTGTAGATCGTATCGCCAGCCTCAGAAACCGGAACGTTTAACAGGTCTGAGTCATTGTTCAGGATACCTTGATCTAAGGGAGTTGGTGGGGTGAATGTAACAGTACCGTACCCGTTAAAAACAAGGCAAAAGTGCATAATATTGGCAACATTTTGCCAAATTATAACAGGTTTTTCGTACAAATAATCGGTTCTTCCGTCTGTATTCTCCCAAATCCAATCTGAAATGGGGTTTAAAGCATCATTTTGAAGACTTGCGTACCGTTCATATTCTTCCTGGTTGAACGCGCTCCATGGAGTCATAAACCATCGACCTCGTGCAAATCCGCCCCACATAGTATAAAAGAATTCTTGCTCATTTTCCATGACCAGAAAATCCGTAAAGTTATTAACATAGGCATCGTGTATTCCGATTATTTGAGAACCTTGCAATTCAAC
The DNA here is from genome assembly GCA_937899105.1 of uncultured Flammeovirgaceae bacterium. Lineage (GTDB taxonomy): Bacteria > Bacteroidota > Bacteroidia > Cytophagales > Cyclobacteriaceae > Fulvivirga. The sequence goes on from CALBPF010000225.1 coordinate 11,911, forward strand.
ACCATTAGCAAAAACAAAGAATGTTTCCGTATTACCACTACTTGAATAGGGGTTGCGAAAAATATCAATGAAATGGTTCCCATCCGGATCATTGGCTAATCTTCCAAACCGATTCTGAATTAGTTGGTATTCTCCTGACTCACATAACGCTTCCAAAGTGTTAGCTGCATTTTCGAACTCCCCAAGAGACAGATATAGTTCACCTAAGTAATGACGAGCGACCGCACCGCTAATTCGCGTATCATCTCCATCAATTCTCCTTAGCGGTAATATATCTTCAGCAAACTCCAAATCTTCGCGCATCAACTCTTTGATCTCCTCTATGCTATTTCTGCTCCACGCATTGGTCCAGGTGTCGCCTGTTATCTCTTGCGCATTTAAAGGTACCGGACCAAAAGCATAAATCAGGAAACGATACGCCCAGGCACGAGCTACCCTGGCCTCTGCCACTATTAAGTTTTTATTCGCATCATTTTCTTCTTCCGTCAAACCTTCCCAATCTACACTGCCTTCAGCCCTGCTTATGATCAGGTTTGCAGAAACAATGATTTGGTATAACCATTCAAATGCATCATCCCAAATAACGAGAACCGGACTTTCAAGAAGCGAAAAATCTACCTGTGTAGCTCTTCTGGGGAAATAGGTATCTGAATGCATCACCCATAAATAATCGTTACTTCCCTGCACTTCACTATCGATCGATCCCTTAATTTCACGCATAAACGAATAGATGGCGTTCATTCCACTCACAAAACCCGAATAGTTGACATATAAGTCATCCGCAGAAAGAGCGTCTTTTATATCTTCTTCGAGAAAATCATCATTATCACAACTCAGCGGCAATAGACTAACTAGAAAAAGAATTAATAATCTTTTAAGGTTCATCATTACTAGAATTTAAGTCTTAATCCGAAAATATAACTTCTTGCCCTGGGCAAATCATTGCTGGGTCTATCATCCGTACTATCATTAGTATTGAAATCAGGGTCAACACCCTCCCAGTCAGTAAATGTGTACAGATTTCGTACGTTGGCATACAACTCAAGGCTCTCAATCGGAAGTTTCTCCGTGGGTATACGGTAGGCTAATGAAACATCTTGAATCCTAACATAGTTTGCATCAAAATATGGGAAAAGGTCAAAACCACCCGTTAGCCCACCACTATTAATTCCGGGCAGGTCTGAAGTAGGGTTTTCAGGGGTCCAGAAATCAATGTTGAGTTTTCTTCTTGGGCCAAGACCACGATTATTAATGAAAGTATTACGGCGAGTCACCCCCCATACTCCGTTTAAAAGCATGGAAAATGTCCAATTTTTGTAGGTAACAACATTTGTCAACCCTGCCGTAAAGCTAGGGTTTTCATCACCAATGATGACTCTATCATCAGCGCCTATTTCGCCGTCACCGTTAACGTCTCTGATAATCGGCTGGCCCGGTCTTGCCGTTGGCGTTACAAGGGCAATTTGTTCCGCCACCTCAGGACGTAATTGAAAATTACCATTATCATCTAAAACGTATTCTCCTGCCACATCTAAGATGAAATCTTCACGTTGAAGTATTCGATCCAATTCATAATCAAACAAGACATTAACCGGGTGACCGATGAATAATTCACTTGCAATATCATCAACTATTTCTCCATTTGGCCCGCGTTGGTTTACATCCACAATCTCCTGGCGATACCTTGACCCAACGAAACTGACCTTCCAACTTAAATTGTTTTTATCAATTACATAGGAATTGAGCTGGATCTCGAAGCCTCTGTTTTGCGTTTCACCAATATTCGTAAGTATCGTACGGGCTCCATTTACAGGGTTTATTGATTCTCTAAGTAACAGATCGTCTGTATTTGAAGTATAGGCATCTATTGCTCCGGTCACCCGGCCTTTGAATAATGAAAAATCAATTCCGACATTAAAGGACTTCGTTGTTTCCCATTGGAGGCTTTCATTACTTAGTGTTTCAGGATTAAAACCGGGAAGCGCATCTTCATTTTCATCGATGTAGGGGTTTGGCTCGAGCAGCGCTCTGGTAGAAGCAAACGGAACCCCGTCATTTCCGTTCTCCCCGTAAGAAAGCCTTAATTTTAATTCATCTACCTGGTTTACGTTAAAAAAAGATTCGTTGGTGACGTTCCAGCCAAGGGCAACAGAAGGAAAAACTCCATATTGGTTATTATCTCCAAAAGCAGAATAACCATCTCTTCTCACTGTGGAGGTGATTAAATATCGATCATCATACACATAATTCACCCTAAACATCTGAGATACATTAAGCCTTGGAGCGAAAAACTCACCTGGCTCAGCAGGCGCCGGAATAATTACATCTGCATCAGCTAGCTGGTAGAATGTTCGGACATCATTTGGAAAGCCAAAAGCCGTCAAATTTACCGGCACATCTCTTGTTCTATCCTGAAAACTGTACAATCCAGTCAAAAACAAAGAGTGCTTTCCAAATTCTCTTCTATAGCTTAAAATGTTTTCCAGTAACCAGGATTTCTCTGTCTCTTCAAGAATGGAAAGCCTCCCCCCTACGTTAGCTCCATTTATCGTATTTCTTCCCTCGTAGGTTCTATTAGTTCGCTCACTTTGTTGGTAGCCATAATTTAACTTATACTCGAGACCTTCTACGTAAGGAATTTTTATATTGATGTACTGATTGGTGATGATTCGAGATTCCTCATCTTCGTTTATAAATAGGGTACGCTCTAGCGGATTTCTAACATTCACATTTGCATCATCCGGCGTAAGATCAAGCGCCCCGCCTAAATTAAAAGCGTTGTATAACGGGCTTATCTGAAATGCCCCGCTACCGCCTTCCCAGTTTGCGGGTATCCCGCTTCTATCAAAAAAGGCTACTTGGGTATTGGTACCGTAAGTAATATATTCATTCAAATTAAAGTTTAGATTAAACCTCAATACAGTCCGTTCAAATTTATCATTAACAGCTATACCTTCCACATCAGTATGCGTAGCCGAAACGAAATAATTTATTTTTTCGGTACCCCCGGCAATGGAAAGATTATGTTCTTGTCTATGCCCGGTTCGGGTAGCAAGGTCGACCCAATCGGCATCTCGCCCTCCCTCAGGATAGCTAAAATCTTCTGCTACCTGAAGTAAGGTTTCCCTGTCAGAAACAAAATCCGGGTATTGCGCTAAAATTCCATCCCTTACTTCCGCCCAGGTTTGCCCTGGATAGCCCTGCATGAAAGCTTCAATTTCAGTATTTGTATTTTCCGTACCTACGAAAGCATTAGCAATTACCACTGAAAGTGGGTTGTTATTTACACCCAGACTATTGGTTACGGAACGCTCCCATTGATTAGCCCAATATTCTGAGGCGTCCTGCATATCCGGTAGGTTAGCAATCTCATCAAAACTGTAGTACGTATTGTAAGAAACAGTGACTTTTCCTACCGTGCCCCTTTTAGTGGTAATCAATATGACACCGTTAGCTCCCCGGGAACCGTAAATAGCTGTTGAAGACGCATCTTTCAGTATTTCCATGTTTTGGATATCATTAGGGTTAATGTCTGTGAGACTCCCATCATATATGATTCCGTCAAGAACAATTAATGGATCATTGTTAGCGTTGATTGAATTCTGCCCTCGGATTAGTACTGCACCACCCTCTTCCGCACTTGAGGTATTCGTGGTAACGGTAATTCCTGCTACATTACCTTGAAGCGCCTGAACCAAGTTGGTTTGCGGCCGATTTTCAAGTGTTTTGGTATCAAAAGATGCAACCGATCCGGTAATATCGCTCTTTTTTTGAGTTCCATATCCAATCACGACAATTTCCTGCAATTGACTGATATCAGGTGTTAAGCTCAGATCTATGATGCTACGGTTTCCCACCTGAATTTCTTCAGGAATGTAACCGACAAATGAGAAAACCAGAATAACATCACTATCAGATACCTCCAGGCTGTATTTACCATTAACATTTGTTGAGGTTCCGGTGGTTGAATTCTTTATGAGAATATTAACACCAGGTAAGGGCTGATTGTCGTCCGCCGAAAGAACGGTACCTGTTACTACGTTTTGTGCAACAGCTACGGAGGTGACCGTGCTTAACACCAGCAGTAATAGTAGTCTTAAATTCAATTGTAGAATTTTTTTCATCCTTAATCTACTTTTAGTTAATGTATTAAATGTTGTTAGCCAATATTTACAACTTCAAATTGCCTGCAACCTTTATTCTCAAAGTAGCGCAGCGCCAGGAGCTCCACCGCTTAAGGTCTAAAGGCCAGGAACCTAACCGTATCATAATCTTAATGAAGCGCTAATTCTTTTCTAAAAATTCGAAGAGCCTTACTCATCTGAGTTTCTACAGTTTTTATAGAAATACTCATCCTTTTAGCTATTTGACAGTAAGTTAAACCCTCATCTCTACTAAGCTGGAAAACCTCCAGACACCTATCTGGCAGCGCTTCTTTTGCCCGGTTGATTCCTCTATTGATCTCTTCACAAGCTATCAGGTCATCTATTTTAATGTGATCATCCTGAAATGTCAGATAAGTGTTCAAGCGTTTCTTTTCAACCTTCTGATGACGTATATAATCAATTGCCGCATTATGAGCAGACCTGTACAAATAGTTTTTGGCAAATGAATGGTCTTTTTCATTTCTGAATTTTGACCAATACTTAACGAAGGTCTCCTGTACAACGTCCTCGCTTATTTCCAGACCTCCAATCATTCTATTTGTGTAAAATACTAACGACACATATAAATCCTTAAATAAATGATCAAATGCTTTATGAATACAAACATTGTCGGATTTCAACTCCTTTTTTGCAAGGACTGAATTACTTGCTATTCCACTCATATTTTAATTCAATTCTTTGATTTTAATATTCTTAAAAGAGACTCTATCCCCATGGTCCTGAAGGAGAATGTGTCCGGATTTTCGCTCTCCAAATGCCGTCCATTTGCTGTACTTGCTGTAGGCAACTAAGGCTTTCCACATTTGACCTGCTCTGTTATATTCAATAAGCTTACATCCGTTTAAATAGTGAGAAACAATGTCGCCCCGAACCTCTATTCTGGCGCGGTTCCAATTACCTAAAGCATTTACATATTTCTTTTTTGGAAGATCAGGATTGTAAAACGTTCCATCAGCAGTTATGAGATCGTAAAGGGAGCCCATTGTACGGTTTCCCTCGACTCCTTTTTTTGCGTCCGGGTGCTTTTTATCATCCAGAATCTGAAATTCACAACCAATTGAAGATCCTGTACCCTGATTCAATTCTGTGTCAACAAAATATTTGATCCCACTATTTGCCCCTTCTGTGATTTTAAAATCTACCTCCAGGATATAGTTTTCATACTCTTCCAGAGTTACAATGTCACCACCATTCGACGACTCACCGCCATCAGATGCTAATACAGATAATTCACCATCTTCAATCTCCCATCCTTTCACCGGAAATGCTGATAATTTGGATCCTCTCCAACCATTAGTCGTTTTTCCATCCCATAGTAGCTTCCACCCATTGGCTATTTGCTGATCCGTGAGAGTATTTTTTAAATAGCTTACCTCCGGAGCCACCATTTCAATTTCCCTGAAATCATCTGCTGTGATTTCGGCAAGTCTGATATTTCTCCACCTGATTTCCTTACCAGCCAAACCTTCATCTTTTATAGCATGGACTTGAAGTCCAATGAATCCTATCTCTACAGCTTCTTCCTTCAGATTGGCGCATTGAACTCCATTTACCCAGGTTGCTATGCTGTTTTCATAAGCAACTATTCTATACTGATTCCATTCACTCTTCTTAAAAGCATTCTTAGCTTTTGGATTATACTCCAGTGGATATCTCCAGCCTTTTCTTGCCTCGTCAAAAATTCCGCCTGCCCAACCTCTTCCTGAATCTTCTATTTCTATCTGCGTACCAAAAGGACGGCCCGCCTTATAATTTTCATTTGTAGTGGTCCTTATTTGGACGCCCGAGTTAAGACCTTCACTAAGCTTAACCTCAAATTCAAGAATGAAATTTTTGTAAGACTTTTTGGTAGCAAGAAACGTATTAGGTGTACCATATTTCGATGTACCTACTATTTGTCCATCTTCAACTTTATAATTCGCTTCGCCATGAATGACGCTCCAACCGGAAAGATTCTTTCCATTGAATAGCTCTTTGAACTTGGGTGGTTGCGGGGCTTGTATGAAGCTGTATAAGGTAAGAAATAGAAAATATTTCATTTTAAATGACCGTTTCTTGCAAATAATTTAGAAATCAACGTTCACAATTCTATAAAAATGAAAATTTTTGAAGGGGTGCGCAATGTCTCAAATAGAGGTGGTTTTATCTCATCCAATTGATTTTCGCTATTTTTGCTATTATTATTAAAATTCCTAGGTGTGTGATCAGGAAACTTTTCGAAAATGAATTACCGCTTTATACTTGCCGCGTTTATCAATATCCTATGCCTGAGTTATTCCGCGGCTCAGCAATTGAGATTCGATCATTTTGATATTTCCAACGAATTATCTCAAAATAATATCACTCATTTATGTGTCGATGAAATAGGCTATGTATGGATAGCTACGCTGGAAGGTTTGAATAGATTCGATGGGTATCAAACGATACGATTTGATAATCGCTCCGGTAAGCATACAACCTTTAAGGGCAACCAGATTTATGCATTGGCCAGCGGCCGATCCGGAGATATTTGGGTCGTCAGTAACGACGGCTTGAACCTTTATGACGCCAAATCAGAAAGTTTTAAGATCCATGGATTTACCAGCTCATTTCCAGTACATAAAACCAAAGTTCTTAAAGAGGATGAAAATGGGTTTCTCTGGCTTAGCGACGGTACTAGGTTGAGCTATTTTGATCCCAAAATTATGAAGTTTAAAAGTGTCCCGATCAACTCAAGTGTTGAATCAATTTTATCGTTTAAATCAAGTATTCTTATATCGGGCAACGAAGGGATTTTTGAGATTACCCTTGTTGGTGATACCATTAAAGCAGATCATATTTATACAAACTCCGTGTTTAGTCTTACAAAATCAAACGATGACGAAGTTTACGGAATAAACAGCAGCGCTATTCTCCGATGGAAAACCCTTTCAAAACGTCCTGAAATTATCATGGATTTTAAAAATGGGAATCTTCCAAGGATCACGAAGGGAAACCTCAATGCTTTCATTGCCAAAGAGAATGAAATTTGGATTGGAGGAACCTATCCATTGATAAATATTCGGGTAGAATCCAAGGCCACGCAGGTATTCACTTATGATAAAGACAATCCATTTTCATTCCAGGGTTACATCGTAAAGAACCTTGCGGTAGATGACTACAATAACCTGTGGATAGGAACTTCAAAACATGGCCTCAATTTATTAGAGAAAAGAAAAAATCAATTTAGCTACTATAACTGGGGTAGTGAAGATAGAAATCAAGACATTGATCCTGTCAGATCCATTCTCAAAGCCAAATCAGGCGACCTTTGGTACGCGGTGGATCGATTAGGAATCGGGATACATAAGAAAAATGGTAGCCATGAATTTTATGATAGTTTCAGTGATTGCGACGGAGCTACCTATGACCTGAAAAGGGTCAGATCAATTTTTGAAGATTCTGAGGGCACCATCTGGATTGGTGGTCTTGAAGGTCTGGCGCTTTATAATCCTTTGAAGAATCGTATTGAATTAGCCAAATGCCAAAACGAATGGGAATGGCCCTATCATAGTTATGTCATTAAGGAGTTTGAAAAAGGAGAATTAACCATTTCCGGAAAACCAAACCTTCTGGCAATTGTAGATCTCAATCAAAATAAGTTAAAAAAGTATACGCTGGATAACGGTTCCGGAACAATCAGGGATATCATTATTGATGGCAAAGGCCATTACTGGGTTGCACTGAATAATGGAGTATTAAAGTTAGACCTACAAAAGAACGTTTATCAATTAATCAATTCTAAGAATTCAAACCTTAGTAACGACAAGGTCTATAATCTTTTATTGTATAACGATTCCCTATTGATTGCAACTAATTCAGGACTGAATATTTACGATATCAACCAAGCGTCCATTGTGAAAAGCTTTTATCAAACCGATGGTCTGGTAAATGATATTGTATACAGCTTGAAGCAAGATCAACAGAACAGAGTTTGGATAAGTACGAATAATGGTATTAGTATGTTGGATATTAATAATTTATCGTTTACCAACTACCTGGAAGAAGACCATTTTCTTGATGATGCTCATTATCAAGGCAGTAATGGAAAGATTTTTTTTGGCGGCTACGACGGCATTACCTCTTTTAACCCCTTAGAAATAGAGTCTCAAACCTTCAAATCCGATGCAGTAATCGAAAAGTTCTACCTTTTCAACGAGTTGGTAACTCCAAATTCTTCAACGGATAAAGATGTAATTCTTCATACATCCATTTCTAAAGTTGAAGCTCTAAACTTAAAGCACACTCAAAACAGCTTCTCTTTTGACTTCAACGCATTCCCGTTTAACTATCCCAATAACAACAAATTCCGATACAGATTGATCGGTCAGAATGACCAATGGGTTTACCCTATTAGATCCAGTAGATTTGCCTCCTACTCCGGGCTGCCTCCCAAACGGTACGAACTTCAAGTCCAAGTGAGCCAGGGCAAAGAGGTGTGGGCTACGTCCACTGTTCTTAAGATAAATATTGTCCCTCCATTTTGGCAAAGAACCTGGTTTCAGTACCTGGTATATTCCATTCTAATTGTGTCAGTTTATACTGTTTATCGCTTGAGGATCATGAACATTCGAAACCGAAACAGAATGCTAAATCAGAAGGTAAAAGAGCAAACCTCCAAACTTGTTGACAAGAACCAGCAAATCATTAAGCAAAAAAACAAAATTCAAAAATTTGCTAAAAAACTGCATGAAGCCGATGAAGCTAAGCTCAGATTTTTCACTAATGTCTCACATGAGTTCAGAACTCCGCTTACCTTGATTTTAGGACAACTGGAAAATCTTAATGGGGAACATGCACATCAGGCCATAAGGTCCATAAAGAATAACTCTTTAAGGTTGCACAGATTGGTAGAGCAGTTAATAGATCTAAGGAAATTAGATAGTGATCAGATGAGGCTTTCTATAAGTCACAATGATATTATTCCATTTACGAAAAACATATTAGATTCATTCTCTTTTGCCGCAGATCAAAAAAAAATCAAACTATCGTTTAAAGCAACTTCTGATTCCATTATGCTTTGGTTCGATACCGATAAGATGGATAAGATCCTCTACAACCTTATCTCTAATGCACTAAAATATACCACTGAACACAAATCCATTTTCGTTGGTATTTCAAAGGAGCAAAATGAGGTGACTATTTCAATCAAAGACGAGGGAATAGGAATAGAAAAAAGTCAGTTAGATAAAGTCTTTGAAAGATTTTACCGGGGCAATCAAAATTCTATTGAAGGTCATGGAATCGGATTATCCTTAGTGAAAAGTTTTGTTGAAATCCAACATGCCAACATTCAAGTCACAAGCCTGAAGGATCAAGGTACTGAATTTTTTCTATCATTTAAGGTTGGAAGAAAACACTTCTCTGAGACAGAATTAATCGCCAAAAATGATGCGCAAATACCCCATATAGATCATGAAGTTCAAAAATTTCCTGATAATTGGGAACCCTACAACGCCGGGAAAGAAATCCTTGTTGTAGAGGATAATATGGAACTAAGTCACTTCATTAAGCAAGTACTAAGCAAGTACTATCGTGTTATTATAGCAAAAAATGGTTTGGAGGCGCTAGGGATACTGGAAAAAGTACAGCCGGAATTGGTAATATCGGATGTTATGATGCCAAAGATGGATGGTATAACTTTTTCAAGAAAAATAAAGCAGAACGCTTCAACCAATACAATTCCTATTATTCTTCTGTCTGCTAAAAGTGATTCTGAGACCAAAATTGCAGCCTTGAAAATTGGAGTGGAGGGATTTATGGAAAAACCTTTCAGCACCCAGTTTCTATTACTCAGAGTGAATACCATTTTATCGAACAGAGCAAAATACAGACAATATATCGTAGAACACGATTCAAAGCTCAACAGCTCCAATGAACTTAACCAAATTGATAAAATCTTCTGGAAACACGTTACAGGTTTTATTAATGAAAACCTCTCTAATCCTCATTTTTCCGTGGAAGATATGAGCAACGAGATGAATATGTCCAGAGCAAGTTTCTACAGAAAGTTTAAATGTATTTCAGGAAGTAGTCCCGGAGATCATTTACGCAAAGTCAAGCTAACAAGGGCAAAAAATCTTCTAATTGAAAGTGATCTTTCAATAGCTCAGGTATCAGATGCAGTAGGATTTCAGAGCATATCCCATTTTAGAAGAAGCTTTAAACAGGAATTTAAAAAAACACCTTCTCAGCTTAGAATTCCTGACTCTTACCTCGCTAAAAGTGTAAATAAATAATTATTGAAATAAGGGTACCTGTTTTAATATACGTCTTAATGGTGAGACTTGTCTTTACTTAAATATAATGTGATGAAAAAATTTTACTTAGGGTTATTTTTATTAACAGTCTTCTCCACGACGCTTCAAGCTCAAACTGAGGTCATGGTGTCACCAGGAGATTCGACTCTTGATGCCGCTGTCTTTGAAGCAGCTGAAGCTGGTACGCTTGGTACAACAACCTTTGTACTTCAGAGGGGAGGGGAATACATAATTGGCGATCGTATTAATAATGAAGTAGATGGCGTGGCCTACGATTTAACAATTGTAGCCGCGGATGGAGCAGGCAATAGACCGGTCTGCCGCCCAAAATTTGGCAACGACAGACCTTTTGATCTGGACGGCGTTGATGCGACTGTTACATTAACCGGGCTATTCATTACTGGTATTTCTACAGATCCTGAAGATATCCAGGATAATCATATGATTCGTTTAGATGGAGATGGTTTGAACCTTATTATTGACGATTGTCACATTGATGGTAATTATCGCTCCGGAATACAAATTAGAGGTGACGGTGGTACTTTAACAGTTACTAATTCGGTAATCTCAAACATCGTAGGCGTAGATCAAGATTTAGATGATCCTAGAGGTATGGGAATTAGATTATCCGGAGATACCGAGGTGACCGTCGAAAATACTTCATTCTACAACATGGACGACTCCGGATTCACAAACACTGAAGGGGCTATTACCAGTCCAATCAGCATTAACAATTGTACGTTTGCTAATATTGGTCAGGATGGTATAAGAATTGACGAAGCCCCTAACGCTACGATAACGAATAGTATGTTTGCAAATGTCGGAATCCTTCGCAATTTAAATCAAACCGCAGACAGTGTTTTTGTGATTCAAATACAGGATTCCACCTCTACAAACTATACCATTACCAATAATACGGTATATGTAGATACTGCAACCTATTTAGATTCATTTCTGGATACACTTATCCAGGTTAAAACACTCAACAGTCTGGCAGCAGCTGTTGCTGATGAATCCACTTTTCTTAGTGAAGTAATCGAATTTAATAACCTACCCGATGGATTTGATACGTCAGCCTCAGATAAAAGCGGTTGGAATACAACCTCCCTAGATGGTGACTTTGGGTATAATCAGGAATTCGCTTCTTACACTGGCGGAATCGATGGCGCTATCATTGGAGATACCAACTGGACTTTTGAAGAACCGCCTGTGGTAGCAGGAGTTGAAGATATCATTGACATCAGTATCTATCCTAACCCTGCTAATTATTACATCGCTTTTAATCTAGGCGAGCGAACCACACAGATTCAAGCGATTGAAATAGTCAATTTTTCAGGCAGGCTTGTTGGTTTAATCCAGCCATCAAAAGCAGAAATTGTTGGTTCCGAATTGCGAATAAATGTAAGTGGTTTATCAGATGGCTTATACTTTGCCCGTATTCAAATGAACAACAAAGAAGTTTTAGGAAACAAATTTGTTGTACTTAGATAAGCTCGACTAAACAAGCGTCTACCCTCAAGCAGTAGGAGTATTTAAAGGTATCCTAAAAGATTTTTCTTTACCAAAAAGGCTGATAGCTATTCGCTATCAGCCTTTTTGGTGATTAGGGTTTGGCTTATTCGTGTATGTAAAATGACTCAAAGCTTTACTATTATATGCCCGACTAAGCGATGGTCAGAGATGAATGAAACTAATTCATTATCAATACTTAATATTAATTGAGGACATCAGCTCAGCTCTATCGACCTAGGTTTAACACGATATTTCTATAAGAAAAGCGATGAATTTCGCTGTTTTGAGAGCTCTACGCCAATGTGGAACGACGGGGCGCTAAAGTGGTATTTTCTTTTTTGGGATTAAAGTTTAGGTTCCCATCCACTTTCGTAATCCCTTTTCCAATAACTCATTGCTTTGTCATTATTCAGAACTTGTCCTGACCTAGGATCAATATCAAGGCTAATTTCTAAATCTTGCGCAATATTACCAAGATGGCAAAGGTGTGTTGAGATACTTGCATCATCTATTGGAGCATGGAGTGTTTCACCTTCTCGAATTGCAGCAAAAAAATTCTTGATATGATTTACAGTAAGAATATCAAAGCCTATTGTATCTTCAGTTGCTGTAGCGGCATCCATTGGACTTTCTTCTTTGATAAAATTGATCTCATTACCTTTCAAATCATATAACCAGTAGCCTTTCCTGGTAAGCATGATAGAACCCTCAGTTCCGTAGATCATTGCGCCTCTCCCCTTGCTGTATAGTTGATGTCCATTGCAACTTCTGCCTTCCCAATTAATGGTCTTACCCCCGTCAAACTCATAACTGGCTAATTGTGTGTCGTAGTATTCCCAATCATCCTCTTTAAAATGCAGACGCCCTCCTGTAGAAGCGACTCTTTTGGGGAGATTCACTCCTAATGCCCATCTGCATATATCTATTTCATGCGTCCCATTATTATGAATTTCACCAGTCCCCCACGCTCTAAACCAATGCCAATTGTATGGATGCACATTATCACGATAATCTTCTCTGGGAGCTGGTCCCTGCCACAAATCCCAATCCAACGTATCAGGCGCTGCAACCTTTTTACCAACACCAATGGAACCTCGTGTATTCGAGTACCACGCCTTGGCCGCGTAAGCATTTCCTATATTTCCATTTTGAATATCACTTATTGCTTGTCTTGAACTTACAGAAGAACGTTGTTGATTCCCCATCTGACAGACCATACCGGTTTTTTTGTAAACCTGTACCAATAGGTCATTCTCATGCAAGTTATGGCTACATGGCTTTTCTATGTAGACGTGCTTACCTGCCTGCATAGCCATGATTGCCATCGGAGCATGCCAATGCTCGGGTGTAACAATGATCACTGCATCCACACTCTTCTTCTCAAGAATCTTTCTAAAATCTTTCTCTTGTTTTACTTTATAACCCAACCACTCTTTGGCAGTGACAATAAATGAATCTAAGCGAACCTGGTCTACATCGCACGCATAGACAATTCGCATCTCCGGCATGTTAGCGGCAGATTTCAGAAAAGCCTTAGATCTGCCTCCGGTACCAATGACTGCCACATTTACAGTGTCATTTGCAGGATTCGCAAACAGGTTTCCTGATGACATAATAAATGGTACTCCTATGGCAGCGGCAGATGTGTTTTTTATAAAATTTCTTCTGTCAGTTTTCATTAATGGAATCGTTAAGTGAATATAAGTTCGGGATAATCACCCCAATAGGCGATCTTTTTTTCATGAATTGCCTCCAGAGCTATTTGGATACATTTGGACGTATTTGCTCCGGTTTTAATATCTGAATAAACTTTTTTACCATCTACCACTGAATCTCTGAATTGTTTCAGCGCATCAATAGTCGGATTATTTCCAGGCGCTTCGATCGGCACTCCCTCGCCCTTTTCCCAAGCTTCTATCGTAGCGCCGGAAACACCGTCAACCATACCCAACTCACTATTATTTTTTGGCTTTTCAATAAAGATCTCAGCCATAGTCATCTTTAGTACAATAGTGGCCTTGGATCCCAAAATCCTTATTTCATAGCCATTTTGACTGTTAGTTGTGGTGCAAGTAAAGGTTGCATCCAAGCCTGAGGGGTACTCCATGAGCAGATGAACATTATCGAAAGTCTCCCTGCCGTCATTGTAGTGGTCTATCCCTCCGAAACCACTCACCCTGGAGGGATGACTTTCAGTGACCCAATTGATATAATCTATTTGATGCGACATCAGTTCGGCCGTAAGCCCTCCGGAATATTCTCTGTACATTCTCCAGTTGATCCTCCTCTCAAATTTTGGATCCGGAACCGACTTTCTCCAATCGGTTCGACGATTCCATTGGCAATGGTAAGCAGTTACTTCTCCGATGTATCCACTTCGTATAATGTCTCTTACTTTCTTATACAGCGGGCTACTGTGATACTGGTGACCTGTTTGAAACACCACATCCTTTTTTTGATTTGATTTGTCAATGACCGGTTGAATGTTGGCTATCCCTTTGACCATCGTTTTTTCACAATACACATGCTTATCAGCATCCAGTGCATCAATGGCAATTTCATGGTGGTTAAAGAAAGGAGTGGAAATGATGACAGCATCGACGTGCGGATCATCAAGCAGTTGCCTGTAATCACTGTAGGTCTTTGCCTTGGGATTCAGCGCCTTTGCTTCCTCCAGTCTGAATGGAAGTATATCGGCTAATGCCACAACTTCAATTCCTTCTATATCCTTAATAAACCGTTGTAAGCCCTTCCCCCTGTTTCCAGTACCTATTATCCCAACCCTTAAAGTGGTATTATTAGACCAACTGGCGCTCGTATTCCCGCACGTATAAAGTATGCTTCCCGTACCCAGTAGACCAGTAATTATAAATTGTCTTCTTTTCATCTAATCATTCAGTTCTCTGATTTTTATGCTTCTGAAACTCACTTCATCATGATGGTCGTGCAACATGATACTACCCGCATCCCATCGACCAAAATTCTCGTGCCCGGAATACTTACTGTAGAGTACTAGCGCCTCAAACATTTGCGAATACCGATCATATTCAACCATTTTTACGTTGTTCAGCCAATGCTCCACTTTCCCATCCTTCGACACAATAGTAGCCCTGTTCCACTTTCCAACCCCTTTGAAAGGATCTTTTTTGACTCCTGATGATAAAGGTTCCGCTGGCACAAGATCATATAGGGATGCCAACTTCCGATTTCCATTAGTACCTTTGCTGGCATCAGGATGTTTCTTATCATCTAAGATCTGATATTCGCAGGCGCTTACCGTACGCTCTTCATTCACAAAATACCGGATGCCACTATTTGCTCCTTTAGTTACTCTGAAATCCAACACCAGCTCAAAGTTGCCAAACTGATCCATCGTCACAATGTGTTCCCCTTTGGAATTTGCTTCATCAGCCAGCACTGTGAGCATCCCTTCTTCAATTTTCCATCCCTGAGCAGGAAATTCATTAGAACGAACTCCTCTCCACCCTTCAGTGGTCACCCCATCCCATAAAAGACGAAAACCATTTTTCTTCTCCCTGTCCGTCAACTCATTTTTTAAATAACTGATCTCTGAAACATTAGGATCCAATTTTATATGCTTATCTACCTCTTTAGAGAGTATAATGAAATTTTTCCACTTGACGCTGTATCCTTCTTTTTTGTTGCGGTCCCCAATGCTGTGCACTTGAAGCCCGATAAATCCATCACTTGACTGGTCATCCACCAAGCGGCTGCACTGCGTTCCGTTCACATAGGTATTTAGCTGATTTCCATATGCCTCGATTCTAAACTTGTTCCACCTACCCATTTGAAAGGCGTCTCTTGCTCCTTCATTCCTGCTCAACGGATAGAGCCAGCCCTTTCTTCCCTGGTCATAGATTCCTCCGGTCCACTTCCTTTTCTTTGGATCGATTTCACATTGATACCCATAGACTTCTCCATTATTCCTTTCATCTGAACGGAATTGCACTCCTGCATTTAACTCATTTGAAAGGTATACCTCAAACTCCAGTATAAAATCATCATATTTTTTCTCTGTACATAGATATGTGCTTGGCGTATTTATGCGGGCTGTACCGACAATAGCCCCTTCAATTACCTTAAATTCTGCTTCCCCACCTTTTAATACCCAGCCACTCAAATCCTTACCATTAAAAATGGATTTCCATTCCTGTGCAAATGTTGCAGGTGGACAAAATAAAAGACCAATGAAAATAAAAAAAACGCTATTTCTCATTTGTTTACGGACTTTCTCCACGCCATAAATTCATTTAACAACTGCTCTTTAACCCCCGGAAATTCAGAGGAAACATTCGTAGTTTCCGTTGGATCAAGATTAATCCGAAAAAGCTCCCAATCACTTTCCTTCCCTTCTCTGACCAGTTTCCAATCTTCAAACCGGACCGCCTGTCCATCTTCCCATTCAAAAAATAAAGGATTTCTTCTTTTTTGAGGGAGGTTTTGAAAAGTTCGTACAAAACTCTCTCCTCTCATTGGGATGATTCTTTCTCCATCCCATTCTTCTGGATAAGTAGCCCCACTCAACTCCACTAGCGTTGGCATAATATCGATAAAATGTACAACGGCATCCGTATTTATTGAATTTTGGATGCACAATGGCCAGTGAGCAACAAGTGGCGTTCGGATGCCTCCTTCGTAGCTGTAATTCTTAAAATACCTGAATGGCGTGTTCGATACATTCGCCCATGAAGCGCCAAGCGATACCCATCTATCTATGGAGCCTATCTCTGAAGAATCGTTATCATTTTCGAGGGTTACGACAATATCGGAAGCTCCATTATCAGACATGAATAGAATGAGCGTATTTTCAAGTTGACCTTCTATTTGTAGTTTCTCAATGAGCCTACCTACATTTTGATCCATGCGATCGATCATAGCTGCGTAAACCTCCATTTTTTTTGCTTCATCCTTTTGCTCCGTAACAGACAACTTCTCCCAATCTCTCGCGGAGAATTCCGATAGTCTGAAATTTGAATCAATCAATCCTAATTCCTTTTGTCTCTGAAACCTCCGTTTCCTTATCACCTGATACCCGGAATCATAGACCCCCTGATATTTTTTGATGTCTTCCGGCCAGGCCATTAACGGATCATGCGGTGCGGTATATGACAGGTAGAGAAAAAATGGATTTCCAGTTGAAGCGGCTTCTTCAATGTAACCCAAAGCATAATTTGTGAAGTAATCTGTACTATAAAAATCCTTAGGCGGAGTGTAGGGGCTGATCACTAAGCTATCAATACACCATGTGCGAGTGCGTTTTTGTGCTGGCTTTGGCTCATTCTTTCTTTGATCTCCTGGGTTAAAATGGTTACTCGCTCCGCCTCGTAATCCGTAATATCTGTCAAACCCAAGGTAGTAGGGATTCTGAAGGCCGTGATGTTTTCCTGACCAATAGGTCTTGTACCCGGCTGTCTGGAGAACCTGTCCTAATGTGACAGCGTTAACTATTGGATTTTTAAAATCTATCCCAAAACCACATTCTTGAGCGTATAATCCTGTTAGTAAAGCCGCTCGGGAAGGGAAGCACTTGGAAGTATTATAAGAATTAAAGAAACGTATGCCATTCGTTGCTAGTCCATCGATATTGGGAGTTGCTATTTCACTCCCATAGCATCCTAGATCTGACCAACCCATGTCATCTACCAGAATTAATACAATGTTGGGTCTTGGCGCTCCTTCCTTACATGAACTGATTAATAGAGCAATAAAAATTATGTGAACGATATGGGAAATCTTCCATTTCACTTTAACATTTGTTCGATGGCCTTTCCTATTCCAATTGATTGAATTTGAGAATATTGTTGCTGCACTTCGCTAAAAAGGACCTTATTCTGAGTTAGGTCACTTCCCCATAAATCTCCATTCTTCAAAGTCTCAAAGACATGATTTTCCCGATCTGCTATTTTTGTGAAAAACTCAATGTAACCCGGATTATCTTTCAGTTTTCTACTAGCTGCTTGAGATATATACAAGTGAATTAATCCGGCAAACACCAAAGACAACTTTGGGGGCGCTTTTCTGAATCGACCAATATAATCCAAAATAATTGGGAGCCCCCGGACCTTGAATTTGGAAATTGAGTTTAACGAAATGGATGAAAGTTCATGCCTAATGAAAGGGTTCTGAAATCTCTCGATAACTTCACTTGCAAACGAATTCCGTTCATCCTCCGTCAAATCGATAGTGGGCAGAATTTCTTCCTTAATCAGTTTTTTGTAGAAAGCCCCAAAAAGAGGGTGTTCAATGGACTTCTTAACGGTTTCCAATTCTGTATTTAAACCAATAGATACCATGCTTGTATGAATACCATTGAGAATTCTGACTTTCCGCGTTCTATATGGCATTTGATCATCTACGAACTTTACATTTAGCCCCGCACTGTCTGCAGGAAATCTCTTTTGAAGCTCTTTATCTCCTTCAATAACCCAAAGGTGAAAGACCTCCGATGATACTAAAAGCTTATCTTCAAATCCAATTTCATTCACTAAATCATCGATCTCATTTCTTGGATAACCCGGCACTATTCGATCTACGAGCGTATTTCCGAAATAATTATAGTTTTCAATCCAATGCACGAATGCTCTCGAAAGCCGCCATAAATGACAATAATCAAGGATGGCCTGTTTTAACTTATCCCCATTCCGATCAATCAATTCACAAGGAAGAAATATAACCCCTTTTGTAGGATCCCCATCAAAGTGATCGAATCTATGAACCAAAAACTGTGTCAGCTTACCTGGAAAAGTATGCGCCAATACTCCTTTTTTAGGCAGATCAGATTCATCAAAGACAATTCCAGCCTCTGTAGTGTTGGAGATTACAATTTCCAAATCATCTCCCGCAGCTAGTTCCCAAAATGCATGCTTATCCTGAAAAGGATTTACCGTATGTTGGATGCAACTAATTAATCTGAATTTTCTTATTCGTTCGCCAGATGACATTCCCATCATTAAGTGATGGTATAAACCATCTTGACGTTGAAGTAACTCTACTAACCCTGTTTCAATAGGCTGAACAACCGCCACACCGGCATTAAAGCCTATCCTCTCATTCATAATGTCCACCACCCAATCTGCAAATGCTCTTAAAAAATTCCCTTCGCCAAACTGAACAATTTTAATAGGCTTGTTTGGTAAGGCTTCAATATTAGATCTGGTAAGTTTTTTCATTTTGGGTTAAAAATGAAATACGAAAAAGATGACCATTACCATGACATAGGCGAGTAAATTTTTTGCCCCTGGTCAGCAGAAAACTTTTAGCCCGATCCCGGCAAGGTAGCGTGTACCGCAGCAGTATTGGAGAGGGGACGCTCTTGGGTTGCCTACTAAAAAAGAGTTTACAGTCTACAACAGACCAGAGGTATGGTAACAGGTTTTACAGGCGGCAATGATTACATTTTGGCAGGGAAATCACTTCTGTCGGACCTGTACACCAAGAGATGATCTCAACCCAAAAAGAAATATGGTGTAATTAGAACTCATATGCTATTTTCAGAACTCTTAGGCGATATGCAGGAATCTGTTATATTCGCTGTTTAGCCAAGCCCGTTTTTAATACTAGGAGAAGAACCGGGCGCCACCTCACGCTATAATTGCGGACCCAAGCTGAAAAGGAATACAGGCCCCGAATTACTGGCGCCCTTCCCTCTTAATTAAAATTAAAGTACTCTTAGGCATAAGTACCACCATCAACACCAGCTCCAAGCACATGCCTTTTAATTCCACCTTTGAGATAAATCTTATAATACAGATCCACTTTCCCATCCGATGTGGGAGTCCAATAATGAACAGATAATCAGCCATTTGCCAATTGAGATATTCTGAATTCTCAACCACAACTAAAATAGGTTGGGGTAAACTCTTCTCGTTAATCTTTTGCCTTATTTGAAGGCGCTGACTATTTTTATAGTAAATGGAACGATGTTCTTTTTTGTTGTATTTATGCTTAACATAGAAAGCGTCAGGATCAACGTATTCCTCAAGGCATTCACTTTTCATCCCAGTCTCTTACGCGCCAACCCAACCTTCATAACAATTACAATCTGATATTTCCCATTGCACCACACTGCCATTAGGATATTGTCCGCCAGATGTATTGTAAACACCTTTGGTATTTATTTCTCTTTAATCATCTTCTGACCGTTCGCTACTACCGTAACAAACAAAAACCGGCGAAATCGTTAATAGTAACTTAATTTTCATGACTCATACTGTTTGATTTAAAAACTGAAGCAAGATATCAATGATTAGTATCCCTAGCGATGATAGGCATCAATTTAGTGGATGATATCGCTCAAATGGCATTTACCCAACAGGCTAGGCCCATACCGTAGTGCCTTCCGTGCAGTTTTTGCACATTTCAATTTCGCTTCTTGATCTTAATAATGACGTCCTAAAGGAACGGTAGCTCTCTCCGTACCACAGAGATTTAAAGCTGCTTTTACCTAGGTTACCCAGCGTATGATGAGCATCCTTGTCAAAGCAGCACGGAATTACCCGACCGTCCCATGTGATAACTGAACTATGCCACATTTTCCAACAATGGTCTAATAGCTTACTCTTTATCGAGTATTTACCGGATTGGTGCTTTTTGTACCTGGAGTATTTATCCAGAGTTGGAATGAGATCATTACCATTCTCAAAATCATAGATCTGAGCAGTCTTAATACCGACTTCATCCACTCCAAGATCTTTTGCTATTTGGTGTACCTCGTGTATTTGATGCTCGTTAGGGCGTACCACCAAAAACTGAAAAACTATGTGTGGCGTTTTAGATCTGAGTCTTTTCTTCCATGCGACCACGTTTTTCGTACCTTCGATCACTTTATCTAGTTTACCTCCTACCCTGTAAAGCTGATACGTTTCCTGAGAAGTACCATCGATAGATACAATTAAACGATCAAGGCCGGATTCTACTGTCTTTCGGGCATTTTCATCAGTCAGGTAATGGGCATTGGTAGAAGTGGCTGTATAGATCTTTCTCGAAGATGCATATTCGACGAGTTCTAAAAACTGCGGATGCAAATAAGGTTCTCCCTGAAAGTAGAACAATAAATATATCAAAGTATCATGTAGTTCATCGATGACTTGCTTGAATAAAGCATCCTCCAACATCCCGGTAGGACGAGTAAAAGATCTTAAGCCACTTGGACATTCAGGACATCTTAGATTACAGGAGGTAGTGGGCTCAATGGACAAACTTATTGGCAAACCTTTCATCAAAGGTTTTTTGGTCACCCTTGATTGTAAATAGCTCGATACCACCTTAGCTGCATTCATGCTCCTTTTAGCGGTAGCCTTTGAGAAGAAATTCAGACCATCAGTTACATTCGTATTCATAGGAAATTCAAATCTTACTTCTAATCAAATGAATTCCAATCAGAACAATAAAAATTATGCTCCATCTGGTCCAAAATGTAATTATGCGTTCGCCAAAAAGACGGGTCTTCTTTTACTTTCGATCCTTGTGTCAGTTTGACCAGAGGCCTCTTTATAGGAGTCACTTTATCATTGAAGATCTCTACTCCAAATAGATAGCGCTCCTCAGATGCCAGCTTAGAAATCCCAAGTTTAGAATCAACTGTTCGACTGATACTTTGTGAGTAAGACGTGTTTAAGAAATACTTATTTCTATGTTGCTTATAGGTTTGTGACAAATGATGATGAAAAGGGTTCAATTGCTTATGAGATTCCTTTTTAAAAGTATGAGGTTTTCTAGCTATACACACCTCATACTTCAAAATAGCGTAATCGTCAGTGGCTATATAAATACTACCTCGTGCCAAAACAGGCGCCGGATATCCAAAACCTGTAGTGAAGGCGTTGGGTCGCTTGCAATCAAATTTAACATCATATACAAAACGTCCGTTAAACTCAAGAACACCAACTAAAGTAAGGTCATATGCTGCAGTCCTGAAAAGTACATTGTCCTTATCCATGATCACATCGTGCCCTAACATCAGCCATAAACTCCCGATACCCTGCCATTTATGTTTTGCCAATTTGGAGTTCCGGTACTGTAATACGTTCCCGAATACTTTTGATTTGGGGAGAAAACCGTTTTCCAAATACAACATAACTGAACCCTCCTCCTTAAACAGAACCGAATCTTCTTTGTAAGAAATTGTTCGATAAAAAACTTCCTGATTAAAAGATTTAGAACAATAGTTTTGACTGATCTCTTTCCTGGCTTTTTTGATGATATCCTCCACTTCCAGTGGTTTGTCCATAATTACCAATTCAGGTACCATATGATCTTTTGGTTGTAGAAATACCTTTATATCATCTTTATTTTTTAATTCATTCAAATTTAAAGTGTCATTGGCATAGCCTATACTGGAAAATACAAGTTGCCCTTGGGTTGCTGAATTAAAAACAAATTTACCTTGGCCATTACCAGAGGTTCCTTTAGAGGTTCCAACCAATGCAATGCTGGCGAAGGGCACACCTTCTTTGGTAGTTTTATCAAATACTTGCCCGTACAAATTTTCATCACTCGACACTGTCAATTTAGATAGCTCCTCATATTGATCCAGATATTCAATGGCTTGTGGTGGATAAGCATCATGTAAAAAGTAGAGGCCATCAAATATATATTGCCAATTAGCATAAACAGGCAGGTTCCCCAGTACACTAGAATAAAACTTTTCTCCAAGCTGGCGGTAGTCTACAACAACATTTTTCAAACCTTTTTCTACCAATTCAAACTCAATACTTCCTTTTGGCGGCGTCACCATTTCCTGTAAATACCTAGAAGTTGCTATTCCAAATTTCCCCTTAAATGAGCTAAAAGCTAAACTGTAAAGCGAGTCGCCAAAGTAGGATTTGGCTATCTGTCCCATAGTTATTGCACCTTCGAGTGATTGATCCAAATCGAAGAGTTCTTCTTCAGTTGTATGAGCGTGGTCCTCTTGTGATCTCTCATGCATAGTATGAATAAAGGATCGTGTTAGATCTGTGTTTTCATAGCTGCTCATATCATTCGCAAAATGGTAAGATGCACCCCAGGCAATAATTTTCTTTCCAGGATACAGTTGCGATAAAAATATTAAATTCTTCGCCATCCACTCATCACGAGGGTTCTGTACATATATCCGTTCACCGTTTAAAGCATCAATCTCCCACCTGATTTCAAACAACCAACCTGCAAACGCCTGATGTAGGATACTTATGTGCTCAGAGCCTGATTTCAACTCATTAAGCCACTTAAGTATCTTTTTGGATTCGTAAAAAAATTCGATTGAATCATTTATATCTTTGATAAGTAATTCGGCATTTCCAAAGAAAACCTCTTCGATTACAGGCCATTTAACCTCATTGTCGGTAATGACTGCTTTCAATTCGTCCCAATATTGCCATTTATATTCCGAAGTGAAGAAGTCAAATCCGGTCACTTGAAGAGGGCGCTTGTTTTTATTTCGCTTCACATAATTCAGTAGTTCCCGAACTTCTTTTGTATCTGACCAGATAGGTAAAACACTTTGTGTTAGTTGATTGATTGAGTCATTAGGATCAAGATTATTATATGCTCGATAGTTATCATAAAGCCCGCTTTCAAAAGCGATAATTTCAAAGCCCATCTCTTGGTGAAGAAATTTGATCAGCCGCACTTTTTCCTTAAAAACGGCTCCCTCACCGTGTGACTGTTCGCCAAGTATCACTATTCTCTTATCCTTCCAAAGCTCCTTTAATGGTCGGAGATCTGAGAAGGATTGATCTGCCGGATCTGTTTCAAAGAAAGCCAGAGAACCAATAATTTGCCCATGTAAAGCATGACATAACACAAATGAGAATGCGAAAACAAAATAGCGGAAGGGGTACATCAAAATTTGATCGGTCAAGTGAAAATGATCGTCTTACGACAAAGCCAACCAATCATTGTCAATGATAGCCATTGTATGTTAATGAAACTATATAAATTCACCTTATGAAAAGAATTATCTCTCTCATTTTTACAGCGCTACCATTATTTGTGCAAGGACAAACCGTATTATCGACACAGGCAGAGATCAGAATAATAACAGTTGGTCCCTATCAGGGGGAGTTATACTCAGCTTTCGGGCATTCAGGAATTAGAGTTTTAGACCCTAAAAAAAAACTCAACGACTTTTATAATTATGGAATATTCGATTTCGATCAACCCAATTTCTATCTGAATTTCTCTAGGGGCTTTCTCAATTACAGATTGGCAGTGATGCCTTATGATCGCGTGGCAAATTATTATGCTTATCAATACCGATACATACATGAACAGGTATTAAACCTGGATTCTGCACAAATGCAAGAGCTTTTTGAGTTCCTGGTTTGGAACGCCAAGCCAGAAAACATGTACTACTACTATGACTACTTTTATGACAACTGTGCCACGAGAGTACGGGATGCCATTGAAGATATATTTGATGGCAAAGTAGAATTCGATGGTTCATACATAGCCACTGATTATACTATACGAGACCTGACAGATGTTTATCTGCCCTATCAACCTTGGGGAGATCTCGGGATAGACATTTGCCTGGGATTACCCATGGACAAAAAAGCAACACCGTATATGCATATGTTCCTGCCGGATTATATAGAATCCGCCTTTAACAATGCCACGATAATTCACAATGGCAAAAAAGTACCTTTGGTAAGAAACACCATAACATCCTATTCAACAACAGGAAATGTAGCTATTGAAGAATCATTGATCTCTCCGATGGCTGCATTTGTAGTACTGCTAATACTAGGCTGCTTACTCACTTTTTGGGCCCACAAAAGAAACAAAAGTCTTTTTTGGTTCGACGCCACGCTTTTTTCAGTAATAGGTTTAATAGGGTGGTTGCTTTTCTTACTTTGGGTTGCTACTGACCATAAAGCAGCGGCAAAAAATATGAACCTCCTTTGGGCTATACCGTTTCACTTTCCCATGGGGCTGTTTCTTTATAGTAGTAAGGGTAGGAGACTTAAAGTGGCCTATTTTACGGCAATCGCGATCCTTATGGTACTACTTCTGTTTTCCTGGGCGTTTTTACCTCAAAATTTACATGAGGTTTTCATACCCTTATCGCTTCTAGCGCTTTTGCGGTCTCTTTATATCCGATACCGATTGAACCAAACCAAGCCTATATGAAAGAACTTAGAACAGAAGTTGATATTAATGCTCCCGCATCAAAAATCTGGTCGATATTAATGGACTTTGACAGGTACCCCGAATGGAATCCATTCATTATCAGTATAAGAGGTAAGGCACATCTCAGGGAACGCCTTGATGTGACCGTACAACCTACCGGAAGTAAACCCATGCGGTTTCAACCTAAAGTAACGTTGTTCAAAAAAGATCATCAGTTCGGCTGGATGGGAAATTTATTGATGGTAGGCTTGTTCGATGGCCATCATATTTTTGAGATCCACCAAAAAGAAGAGGGTGGATGCACTTTCGTGCACCGAGAGCAGTTCAGCGGGTTACTGGTCCCCTTATTTTGGAAAAAGCTCGACACGCAAACACGAGCGGGTTTTGAAGCCATGAATAGTGTTTTGAAGGAGTTAGCGGAAAAATGAATCGTATCGATCGGTTATCGGCTATTCTTATTCAGTTGCAGAGCAAAAAAGTAGTCCGGGCCATTGAAATTGCTGAGCGGTTTGAGATAAGCCTACGCACTGTTTATCGCGACATCAGGGCGTTAGAGGAAGCCGGTGTCCCCATAGGCGCCGAAGCAGGTGTCGGATACTTCTTAATGGAGGGCTACAATTTGCCCCCTGTAAAATTTTCGAAGGAAGAGGCAGGGGCTATTTTGATGGCAACCAAATTGGCTGAACGATTTACAGATCGATCCATTCAAAAAAATCTGAGCGATGCACTCTACAAGATACGGTCTGCCTTAAAACTTGAGGAAAAAGACTACCTGGAAAGCATTGAAAACAACATAGAAGTTATACAACTTCCTGGTCAAGCGGCTAATTCAGATTTTCCTGATCATTTCCTATCTGATATCCAGTCTGCCCTGGCACAAAAACGAGTAATTAACTTTGACTATTATTCCAATTACACTGATTCCTTCACTAATAGAGATGTAGAACCACTTAGTCTGTGTTATTATTCAAGACACTGGCATTTAATAGGTTATTGCAGACTAAGGAACGACTTGCGGGATTTTCGCTCTGACCGAATAATGAAGTTGCATACGACTGAAAAAACATTCGATTCAAATGTTCATTCAGACTACACTGGTTACTTAGATACAATTATGATGGGCTCAGACTTGCAGGAGGTACAGGTTCGATTTACCCTGGAGGCCGCCCGTTATATTCAGGAGTATAAGTTTTCAATGGGTTTTATAGAGGGAGCTAGAAAAGACAAATTTGAGGAAATGAAATTCATGACTGTGGACATAGAAATTTTCGCGAGATGGTTGCTACAATTCAGCGATTCCGCTCAGGTAATCTCACCCTCTCATTTACAAGACAAAGTCCTTGATCTTTATGAAAGAGGCCTTGCATCGTATACTCAGCTACATGACAAGTAAGAGCCGCCAATATTATAGTCCGGCATCTAATTCTATAGCATAAGTCTTAAATTCACTTAATGGCAAAACTATTAAAGAATCAATTCTTCCAACGTCCTTTTATTCAAAAGCTTGCAGAAAGAATTAGGTCAACAAATCCGCAATTCAATGCTGAATTATTCGAAAAAGCGGTATTCAATAGCGAATGGGATAGCCTGGAGTTAAAGGGACGAATGACACATATAGCCTTAGCTCTGGGCAATCATTTACCCAAAGAATATGAAAGGGCAATTGAAACCCTGTCGTATATTGTTCATGAATTTGAGGGCTTCGATGGTATGGTTTTTCCAGAATTCACACGCCTGTTCGGATTGGATCATTGGCTAGTTTCGATGAATGCACTTGAGTTGTTTACCCAATACTCAAGTGGAGAGTTTGCCATCCGCTACTTTATTCAGCAAGAAGAGCTGAAAACCATGAATAAGATGCTGGAATGGTCACAGCACAGCAACCACCATGTACGGCGTTTATCCAGCGAAGGCTGCAGACCCAGGCTGCCATGGGCGATGGCGCTATCTACTTTTAAGAAGGACCCCGGCCTGGTCCTTCCAATATTGGAAAATCTGAAGGCCGATGAATCAGAGTATGTCTGTAAAAGTGTAGCCAACAACCTGAATGATATAGCTAAGGATAGCCCTGACATCGTAATTGATTTGTGCAAGAAATGGAAAACAAGTGATTCTCGGACTGCCTGGATTATTAAACATAGCTTGAGAAGCCTGATTAAAGCTGGAAACCCCAAGGCGCTTAAATTACTGGGATTTAAGGCGGTTAATGTAGATGTCCGGAATTTTAAAATTAGCCCCGAGACTCTCCAACTCGGCGAAGATGTAACCCTTGAATTTAACATACACAATCAAGGAAAAGAGAAAGCCAATTTGCATATAGATTATATCATCTATTTTAAAAAGGCCAACGGCTCTAACACACCCAAGGTATTCAAACTGACTACAATAAAGCTTGAACCTGGTCAAAAAGAAACCCTTTCTAAAGCTCATGAAATTTATGCCATTACGACACGTAAATACTATCCAGGAAAACAAATTGTAGAAATTCAGGTAAATGGTAAAGTAATGGCTAAGGAATCGTTTGACCTGACTATTTGATTTCCTTATTCAACTTAAGCCTTTATTACATTCTTCTGAATGTCTATAACCTCCGAACGATATCTTGAAAGTATGATTAGGTTATATTACCCTTCTATTTCACTATCTTCGAGCCCTCCTCATGGCAAAGAATAAAAAAGCTGCGCTCGGTTTCATTTTTATTACGTTACTCATCGATGTAACAGGGATTGGCATAATCATTCCAATAATTCCCGACCTGATAAACGAGCTTACCGGCGCTTCTGTAAGTGAATCAGCGGCTATTGGCGGCTGGCTTGTTTTCGCCTATGCGATCATGCAATTTGTATGTGCCCCGGTGCTGGGTGGCTTAAGCGACCAGTACGGAAGACGAGCGGTATTGCTAATCTCACTCTTTGGTTTTGGTGTCGACTATATTTTTACGGCATTGGCCCCTACACTCATCTGGTTATTTGCAGGAAGAATAATCGCAGGAGTAATGGGTTCGAGCTTTACTACCGCGTCAGCATACATAGCAGATATAAGCGCTCCACAAGAACGTGCCAAGAACTTCGGACTTGTAGGAGCCGCATTTGGTCTTGGCTTCATAATAGGCCCATCTATCGGTGGCATTTTAGGTGAGTATGGGACTCGTGTCCCTTTTTATGGAGCGGCCATACTTACTCTTGTTAATTGGCTCTACGGATTTTTCGTTTTGCCAGAATCACTTGCTCCGGAGAATAGAAGAAAATTCAGTTGGAAAAGAGCCAACCCCGTCGGCACACTTCTTCAACTTAAAAGGTATCCCGTGATCATTGCTATGGCAGGTTCGTTAATGCTTATTTATATTGCAGGCCATGCCACTCAAAGTACGTGGCCATATTATACAAAAGAACTTTTTGACTGGAATCCTGCATGGATAGGTTACTCCCTAGCTTTTGTCGGTTTAATGGTAGCTTTAGTTCAAGGTGTACTGATCAGGTGGCTAATGCCTATATTGGGGCAGAATAAATCAGTTTATATCGGTCTATTTTTGTACGCCATAGGATTTCTACTTTTTGGACTTGCCACAAAAGAATGGATGATGTTTGCTTTTACAGTAGTATATACTCTGGGTGGAATTGCCGGTCCGGCGCTACAAGGCATAATGTCCAACGAGGTACCTCCCAGTGAACAAGGTGAATTGCAAGGTGGCCTTACGAGTCTAGTCAGTGTTACCTCCATCATAGGTCCTCCCTTAATGACTTCTGTCTTTTACTACTTCACCAGTACTAACGCTTTCAAGATATATCTGCCAGGCGCCGCTTTTTTTCTTGGAGCTATGTTTGCAATTGTAAGTCTTTTACTGGCTTATCGAGCGCTGTCATTGAAGCGAATACAATCCAAAACATAACTTCGTTTAAATTTTGTCGTAACATTGGATCATGGGTTCTTTAAGGAAGATAGAGTTGATCCTGTTGCTGATATTTCTTTTACCAGCGATCTTTTTTTCTGCCTATGAAATATCCTCGCTTAACAAGGATGAAGAAGTAATTAACCAAATCTATGAAGACCAGTTAGCGGCTATTTTATATTCTGCTAACCAATATTCTGACGATGTCCTTAACGGTTGGGTAGCTAAAATACAGGTCGGGTTGGAAATGGCGAAGGGCGACTCTACTCCTGAAAAAATACAGATGCTTTTGGATTTAAATCCTGCGCTATCAATGATTTTTATTGGAGATACGCTGAATTTGGAAGAATCAATTCAAGTATTTGCCAATGACAGTTCTCTTAAATCCAGTAGCGCTAAAATTTCCTTGGCAAGTGCGCTTGCAAATCAAACTAGTAAAATCAGACAGCTTATACGCTATCAGGAAAGTGGGTTTAAGAAAAATGAGCCTTTTGAGCAGTTCAATAACCAGACGCTAATTGCGTTTATACTGGATTCTGAGTATCGGGGAAAATATGTTTGCGGACTAATAATAGATCCACAACTTTTCATAGAAGAGCTTCTTGGACCAAAATTACAGAGAATAGCCCAGGATAAATTCATATTGAACGCTTACAATAAGGGTTCCAATCTTCCAATTTATCAAAGCAATGACACAGATAGCGTTACCAATGCAATAGCCCAGACAAAAGACTTATGGTTATTACCTGATCATTATTTGGGCATTACTACTCTAGGAGATTCAATACAGGATATAGTGGACGAAAGAACGTACACCAACCTTGTACTCATTGTAGCCTTGAATATCATTCTCATACTGGGCGCCTGGCTCGTCTTCATAAATGTAAAAAAGGAAATGAGGCTGGCGCAAAGCAAATCTGACTTTGTTTCCAATGTATCTCATGAAATAAGAACTCCACTAGCTCTCATAAGTATGTTTGCGGAAACACTGGAACTTAATCGTGTAAAGACAGAAGAAAAAAAGCATGAGTATTATTCCATTATCAACAAAGAGGCAAACCGCCTTACAGGCATTGTAAATCGCATTCTTACTTTTAGCAGAATGGAAGCGGATAAAAAAGCCTTAAATATAGAACCGTTAGACAGTAGGGAAGCGATAGTGGACGTTTTAAATACTTACGACTATCATCTAACCAGTAAAGGGTTTACCTATTCTTTTAACCCGAATTTAGAAAGACCTATTCAGGCGGATTCACAAGCCTTTGTGGAAGTTGTGGTCAACCTTTTAGATAACGCGATAAAATACAGCAATTCCAAAAAGCATGTTGATATTTCTACCGGGCAGAAGGATGAATTCGGGTATATTTCGGTTGTCGACCAAGGAGTTGGTATATCAAGACAAGATCAAAAGCATGTATTTGACAAATTCTACAGGGTTTCGTCTGGCGATCTGGCAAAGAGTAAGGGTACAGGACTGGGACTATCACTTGTTAAGGAGATAGTGGAAGGCCATGGTGGTCGCCTGGAACTTAAAAGTGAGCTGGGTAGGGGTTCAGAATTTTTATTGTATTTTCCACTGAGTAAATCATAACCTATCACCTATGTCTAAAATACTAATTGTTGAAGATGAACCTGCCATGCAGCTGGGGTTAAAAGACAACCTGGAATTTGAGGGATATACGGTTGAAATGGCCAGTGAAGGAGATAGCGGTTTGGAAAAGATCATTTCAAATGGTTTTGACCTGGTTCTTTTAGATGTAATGCTTCCAAATATGTCCGGATTTGATGTTTGTAAAAATGCAAGAGCTAAAGGCGTTAGTACTCCTATTATACTCTTGACGGCGAGAGGAGAAGAAATTGACAAGGTTTTGGGTCTTGAATTAGGGGCGGACGACTATGTGACTAAGCCATTCAGCGTAAGGGAGCTTCTGGCACGTATAAAAGCAATTTTGAGAAGAAGTGAAGGACAAGGTAGCAATAAGGATACTGGTAACATCTCTATAGGGAGGCTTACGGTGGACTTTCTATCATATGTCGCCGTTGAGAACAACAGCGAAGTAAAACTCTCACATAAAGAATTTGAAATACTGCATTACCTGCTGGATCATAGCAACCAGGTAGTAAGCCGTTATGACCTTCTTGAAAACATTTGGGGATATGACGAACAGCCCACTACAAGAACTGTTGACAACTTCATAGTACGTCTCAGACAAAAGATCGAAACTAACCCAAATGCTCCAAAAATCATTCTTACCGTACATGGAACCGGCTATAAATTGCTGATTTAAGCTGTTTTTACATTCCTTTTCAAGATTGTGACATCTTGTTACATTCCTTTACGGGCCAATGACATCTTGCCTCGTTGATAGAGCGTTATTTGAAGTGTAATCAATAACAAAAGGTCAACAAAAACAGTAAAGTCATGAAACTAAAAACAACAATCTTCGCAGTAGCCTTAACAGTTTTAAGTGCAGCTGCTTTCGCAAGCGATAATGCTAACGGCGATCCCGTAATCAAAATTCTGCCGAGTCCTGAAGCCAACGTTTTAAAGCTATTATATGTCAACGATATGGATGGTACAGTTCAAGTGAAATTTTATGAAGGTTCAGCTCTTGTCAAAAAAGATAAGATCAAAGAAAAAGATTTTGAAAAAGGGTTTATAAAAAGATATGATCTCAGCGAACTGAAAGCTGGTATCTATCAAGTAGAAATTATTTCCGAAGGTATGTCTGTCAAATATGAACTATCTGTTAATCCTGGTCAGCCATTGTGGGCCAGGTCATGGTCCGGACACATGCCTGCGGGACAAGCCATTGCTTCTAAGTAAAGGTTGAGCAATCTAGGGGTTGGTGGCCAAAAGAGGTTACCAGCCCCTTACCTGAAAGAAAAGAAAGTTATAATTTAGCTTAAACAAAATAAAAAATTGAAACCACTCGCTGTCATATTGATTTTAGCAACTTTGACTACCTCAAACGCCCTAAGCCAGTTGGTAGATCTCGGAGGACGCTGGAAATTCAGTATCGGCGATCGAACCGAATGGGCAGAAGACGATTTTGACGATTCCGAATGGGAATCCATCTGGACGCCATCCAACTGGGAAGAAGAAGGGTTTTACGGCTATGATGGCTTTGCGTGGTATCGAAAAAAGTTTCAGGGTAAAGAACTCCCTAGGAATGAAAAGCTTTTTCTTAATCTGGGATACATTGACGATGCCGATGAAGTATACTTTAACGGAGAACTGATCGGGTTTTCGGGTTCGATGCCTCCAAAATTCAGAACAGCCTACAAAGCCGAACGCAATTATATTATCCCCGGTAGCCTTGTCAATTACAGCGGTGAAAACACCATAGCCGTGCGAGTATTTGACGCTACACAATGGGGCGGAATTACTGACGGGGATTTGGGGATATATCTTTTAAATGCAAGGTCGCCCATGGTGGTTGACTTACAAGGTCTTTGGTCCTTTGCACTTAGCCGTTCAGGAAGACCTATTGAAGACGAGGACGATTGGGAGAAAATAATGGTCCCCATTCCATGGGAAAAGCAAGGGTATAGAAGATACGATGGTTTTGCCTGGTATCGTACTACTTTTGAGCTGCCGGAAGGGCAGAGTAAAGAAAACTTAGTTCTGTTACTAGGTAAAATTGATGACTTTGATGAAGTCTACGTAAATGGCGAATTAATAGGAGCTACAAATGATCGAAGAAGGTATGGCAGAAGTAGTTCTTATTCACAACAAAGAGCCTATGATATACCGGACTACCTCATCAAAACAGATGGAAAAAATAGTATAGAAATATTAGTTGAAGACATTGGTAATGTGGGTGGGATATATGAAGGCCCTGTAGGTATAACAACAAAAGGCAAATATTATCGCTACTTCAGATAGCTTAAAATTTAAAGGTTGAAAACTCATTTGTTTGACAAAACCCAGGTGAAATCACCTGGGTTTTTCTTTTTTGAAGTAGATTTGAACGTCAAACTTAACTGTAGCATTTCCACTCATGCTATTTCAAATACTTTTGGCTTTTACAATTGCAACGGTAGTAAGCGCTATAGGTACACTACCACCAGCTACTATAAACGTTTCAGTACTACAACTAGCAATACGGAAAAAACAAAAAATGGCGCTGCAATTAGCTACAGGTGCAGCGCTTATTGATTTAATTTATACGGCCCTAAGTCTTGAGATCGGGGAATTACTAGAGACACAAGAATGGCTTACAGCCTACTTCCAGCTTATAAGCGCTATAGTACTTGCAGTTCTGGGAGTCGCTTCCATACTCGCCGCTTTCCATCAAACGGTGAAAAAGGAGCAATTTAAATTTGTAGAATCCGGGTTTATTCGCGGCGTGCTGCTTGGGGTTTTTAATCCGCTTGTAATGCCATTCTGGCTTGCAATAACAACCTACCTAAAGTCAAACCAAATACTGGAATTAGGTGGATTTCTTGCAATCTCCTTTCTCATAGGTACTTTCATTGGAGAATTAGGAGTTCTGATTATGATCGTCAAACTTGGAAAACAATTTACCAAATTTTCCGAAAACAAATGGGTTGTGGGCATCGTCCCTGGGATCCTATTTATTGTTCTCGGGATAATTTCTGTGGTCCAATATCTATTGATCACTGAATAATGTGTTATCCAAACCGAGGTAGTGCGCAATGATGATTAAACTCCTATTAAATCTTGTACAGTATGGACGACACTGTGGTAGATGCGCTCATTATTAGCCAGTAGTATCTCATCCAGATCTTCCCCGGGAAGAGCAATAATGCTCTCTTGTTTAGCATCCCAATCTTATAATCGTAATAGTGCGTCATAAGATCGCCCGACAGACCAGACCCAGGCCCACCATTCACACCAACGGAAGAAACGTTCTTTATTAAAAGATACTTTGGGGAGCATTGCCAATAAATTGCTCCTAATCAATAGTCGATGGACTGGCAGCTTCATAAATATGATATTACCACGCCGATAAGTGACCCTTATTGAACAAAAAAGGCTTCACTTTTCAGTGAAGCCTTTCCGTTTGTTTCAAGTTTGTGTTATTGGGCTAGAAGATTAAATACATAATCTCCCGTGAGTCCTGATTTCCTACTTCCAATGGATTCGCCAGTAGCTGTAAAGGGCAGCTGAAGCGCTGACGCATCAGCATTAAAAACGGTGGTCATAGTAACCCCGTCAACTATAATTACATCCAGGGTTGATCCAAAATCCCAGAGCCCTCCTCCAGTGAAAATAGGCTCTCCGTTAGAAGCGCTAAATGTTTTATCCGTACCAAATGTTATACTAAAATTCGAAAATGAAGCATCTGTAACATCAGTTTCATCAAAAGTGACTGTTTGAGCCACCCAAGACTTTGCAATCATTTGTAATTGCAGCTCTTCGGCCGATGGACCATCATCATCGTCATCACCACATCCAATCATCATAAGCGATCCAAGCAAGAGTGTTATTGATAGTAAATATCTTAGGTTTTTCATTTTTCTATGTTTTATTATTTTTTAATCACTTTATAACCTGAAAACCGGCCTACTCCTTGATTTATCTTAATTAGGCCTAGCCCTAGCTTCCAATTCGTACTATTCAAAGTAATTTCATTGTTAGCTTCAATAACCTTAGCAAATGTTTGCTTCAAGGTTTTCATTACCCTCACGTTAGAAACCCAACCAAATTGCAGATGCCTTAAAAGGTTTTGAGATTTATAGACATATAAGATTTTTCTAAACATTTTCTATTCTCAGAGTTAATCGCCTTAATGAGTCCTGTACATTAAAACCATTTAAAGCACAAAACCTGAATTTTTTATCTAGAGAGTCAATTAATCCATAGCATCGAGCAACTTTTTCCTGTTCTCTTTTAGCTCATCATATGTAAAATGTTGCGCTAAAACGATCCGCTCTTTGTCTGTCATTCTTTTCTCTTCTAGTGTTATGACGATAAAACATAGCCTGACCCTTACAAATATTCAGACAGCTCATTTCTTAAGTGCTTAAGAGCCCTGCCCATTTGTGTTTCTACTGTCTTAATAGAAATCCCCAGTATGGCTGCTATTTCCTTATACTTCAAGCCATTGTCCCGGCTCATTTTAAATATTCTACGTCTATCGTTTGGTAAAGCTTCAATCGCATTTTCGATACGTTTCTTTAATTCCTCGCCTACAGTGTACTGGTGTGGAGTTGCTGTTTTAGCATCAAAATCCAATAGTACATCATCATCACAGCGCTCTACTCTATTTTCACTTCTCAAATGGTCAAGACACTTATTTCTTACGGAAGTATACAAATACGATTGAAGTGAACTATTCATTCTAATCTCAGAGCGTCTTTTCCAGATCTTATAAAAAACTTCACTAACCATATCATCGGCCTGCTGTGTAGACCTCATATACCTGAAGGCATGGCTAATAAGCATACTATAAAATCTCTTGTACAGTTTTTCGAATGTAGGATAGCTATCCTTCGTTTGAACCAATTCAAAAAGATCCTCATTGCTGTACTCCTCTAGTGATAGCTCTTTTGTCAGTATTTTTTCCACCCTTATAGTTCTGTTTTTGTCTGTTTGATAACCTCGCCCGTTTACGATAGTAGAGAAAAAAAATATTTTTTCACACCTATCTCTTTGAAATATCAAATTATTTTTTTAGGTACCGTTCCCGGGAACGATCCCAGAAAATCAAGCCTTCGAAAACGTTTGCAGAAGCTATGGTCATTGTTTTTTGATTTACCTTCCTTTAACTTCCACATAGTGTTAAGATTATGAAGGGAAAAAGAATCACCATAAAGGATATTGCCCAACGGCTAAACCTGTCAACTTCAACCGTTTCCAGAGCTTTAACCAGTCACTCGGATGTTAAGGCAGAAACGAGAAAACTCGTCACTTCTTTGGCAGAGGAATTAGATTATTATCCCGATCCTCTGGCCGTTAACTTAAAGCAGAGAAAAACCAAGATTATAGGACTCATCTTGCCAAAAATTGTAAATCGTTTTTTTTCGAAGGCCTTAGCAGGCATTCAAGAAGTTGTTAATCGTGAAGGTTATAATATCATAATTTCTCAGTCTGATGAATCAATACACACCGAAAAGAAGAATGTGGAAGATATGCTAGCAAACCGCGTAGATGGTTTATTAGTATCTCTCTCCAAGGAAACGATGAGCGCTGAGCACTTCTTGAAAGTACTTAATACGGAAACACCCATTGTGTTCTTCGATCGGGTGAATGAAGAATTGGAGACTTCACGTGTTATCATCGATGACTACGAGGCTTCATATAAAGCCGTTGACCATTTGATAGAGCAAGGCTGTAAGCGTATAGCTCATGTTGCCGGGCCGCCGAATTTGATAAATTGTAAAAATCGCCTTGAGGGCTATAAAGATGCCATTAAAAATAATGGCATCTTTCTCGATAAAAAGCTGATCGTATTTTCGTCTTATGAACGTGATGACGTAGAGGTCCACACTAAATATTTTCTATCCCTCAAACATCCTCCTGATGGTATATTCGCTATAAACGATGCTTCTGCCATTCAAATGATACACCATATCAAAAAAGCAGGGTTTAGTATACCGGGCGATATAGCAATCATTGGCTTCAATAATGAGGCTAACGGAGAGTTTATTGACCCACCTCTTTCTACAGTGGATAGCCCCGCCTTACAGCTTGGGAAATCTGCGGCAAGATTACTTTTCGATCATATCGATAATGAGGAGCGTCCAGCTACATGTGAAATAATTAAAAGTAGGTTAGTAATTCGTGAGTCCTCGCTTAGATCCAATAAAAAATGATGTAAGAAACAAAAACTCTACAGGATTGATGCCGTCAAATGGGTACTCACTAGTGATTAGCGAACCTGCAATTATTTGATATTAATATTCCATGATTTAATATCGATGATTTCAAAAAAATAACTAGCACACCCGTAAGGGTTCGCTAACTCCTAAGCGTCCTTAGATTTAGAAAATAACAGTATGTATACTTCACTTTTTAATCTGCAAGGCAAAGTAGCCGCAATATCAGGAGGAACCGGGAGCCTGGGCTCAGCAATGGCTGAAGCCCTGGCCAAAGAAGGTGTGAAGGTTGCCCTACTTGACAGGAATCCGGATAAGTCTACTACGTTATTAGAAAACGCCAAAAATAACGGCTGGACTATTAAATCTTACAAAGCCGATGTATTGGATGAAGGTATAATGAATGCGGTTCATAAGCTGGTTGTTTCAGACTTCGACAAAGTAGATATTCTAATTAATGCTGCCGGAGGGAATATGCCGGGCTCTACTATCGGACCCGATCAGGATATTCTTGCGTTGTCAATTGCTGAAACCAAAAAGGTCCTTGAGCTAAATTATCTGGGTACAGTTATTCCATGTCAGGTATTTCTTAAATCAATGATTGAAAACAAAAAAGGGTGCATCATTAATATTTCTTCAATGTCCGCACAGCAACCTTTAACAAGAGTCATGGGATATTCTTCGTCCAAAGCGGCAATTGATAACTATACCAAGTGGCTCGCAGTAGAATTAGCCGATAAATTTGGTGAGGGATTCCGGGTAAATGCCATTGCTCCTGGTTTTTTTCTAACCAATCAGAACAAGACCTTATTAACCAATGCAGATGCTTCCCTGACGGCGCGAGGAAACACGATCATTGACCATACGCCTTTCAAAAGGTTTGGCTCTCCTGAGGAGCTTATTGGTACTCTAATTTGGTTGTGTTCCGACGCCTCAAAGTTTGTAACTGGCACAGTCATACCCGTTGATGGGGGATTTAGCGCATTTAGTGGGGTTTAGATTATGAGTTTTATCCAAACTATGCGTTGGTACGGACCGGATGATCCCGTAAAACTTTCAGACATCCGTCAGGCAGGCGCTACAGGTATCGTAACCGCACTGCATCATATCCCTAACGGAGAAGTGTGGCCTCGTTCTGAAATAAAAAAAAGAATTCAAGAACTAGAAGAGGCGGGTCTTACTTGGAATGTTGTGGAAAGTGTACCAGTCCATGAAGATATAAAAACCCG
This sequence comes from uncultured Flammeovirgaceae bacterium, assembly GCA_937899105.1. GTDB lineage: Bacteria > Bacteroidota > Bacteroidia > Cytophagales > Cyclobacteriaceae > Fulvivirga. The sequence continues at coordinate 49,904 of CALBPF010000225.1, forward strand.
CAAAGGTAAGTTCGATCAATACATTCAGAATTATAAGCAAACTATTAGTAACCTGGGTGAGGAAGGTATCTCAGTGGTGTGCTATAATTTTATGCCGGTATTGGATTGGACACGAACGGATCTTGCGTATGAACTACCAAACGGATCCAAAGCCTTGAGATATGACCATGCGGCAATGACGGCTTTTGACCTTTTTATATTAGAAAGAAAAACCCCCGGCTATTCAAAGATTGAAATACAAAAGGCGAAAGAGAAGTTAGAGGAGCTGAGTCATGAAGAAAAGCAAGAACTGATCAATAATATCATTGCCGGATTACCTGGTAGCGAGGAATCTTATTCTGTTGTTGACTTTCAAAAGAAACTAGCCGAGTATGATAATATTGATGTAAATAAGCTGAAGGCTAATTTGGTTCAGTTTCTAAAAGAAATTATCCCGGAAGCTGAAACCGCCGCGGTTAAAATGGCCATACATCCGGACGACCCGCCTTTTCCGTTATTTGGGCTGCCGAGGGTGGTAAGTACTGCGGATGATATAAAGTTCCTATTTCAACAAGTTAACTCAGCGTCAAATGGACTTACTTTTTGCACAGGTTCATTGGGTGTACGACCAGATAATGATCTGTCGAATATGGCAAAAGAGTTTGGTGAACGGATTCATTTTGTTCATCTCAGAAGTACCCTTAGAGATAAAGAGGGCAATTTCTATGAGGCAGATCATCTTAAAGGCGATGTTGACATGTATAATGTGATATATGCTTTGCTTAAAGAAATGCAAAAGCGTAAAAGAGGCAATAAACCGGGCATTCATATTCCTATGCGACCTGATCATGGCCACCAGATGCTGGATGACCTATGTAAAACATCCAACCCGGGCTACTCCGGCATAGGAAGACTCAAGGGTTTGGCGGAATTGCGTGGATTAGAGCTGGGAATTATCCGGGCAAACAATATGGACGTGTAGAGATGAACACTAAGCAGGTAGACATAAAGGAATTCTTAGGATCTAATTTTCTTTTGGAAAACGAAATAGCCATTGAGCTTTATCATGGCTTTGCAAAGGAGATGCCTATCATTGACTATCACTGTCATCTTCCTCCCGAAGACTTGGCGCTGGATAGACATTTTAAATCGATTACTGAGATCTGGCTCGAAGGAGATCATTACAAGTGGCGGGCTATGCGAGCTAATGGTGTTTCGGAGAGATTCATTACCGGAAATGCATCTGATAAAGATAAGTTTATTCACTGGGCAACTACGGTTCCTTACACCCTACGCAATCCACTATACCATTGGACTCACCTCGAATTGAGAAGATATTTCGATATTAATGAAATATTGAATGAACATTCGGCTGAACGTATTTTTGAAGATGCCAATTCACAACTGAATACCGCAGCATTTACAGCACGCAATATTCTTCGAAAAATGAATGTAGAAGTAGTATGTACTACTGATGATCCTGCTCACTCCCTCCAGAGTCATATCCGGTTAAAGAGTGAATTTGAAGTTAAAGTACTACCAACATTTAGGCCTGATAAGGCATATGCAGTTGAGGACGTACCTGCTTACTTAAAATACATCGAACAGCTTTCTGAAGTGTCTGAAACTCCAATCGACTCATTAGACTCACTGCTTGAGGCGCTTTCCAAGCGCATAGATTTTTTTAAAGAACAGGGTTGTAAGCTAGCTGATCATGGCTTGGAGAGAATGTATTATGAAAAAACAACATATGCCGAAGCCCAAGGTATCTTTTTGAAGGTTATGGGTGGTAACGCACTTATAAACGAAGAATCAGAAAAATTCAAATATGTGGTACTATTGGAATTGTGCAAATTGTATAATAAACAAGGCTGGACACAACAATTTCATTTGGGAGCATTGAGAAATACTAACTCACGAATGATGGATACATTAGGTCCCGATACAGGATTTGATTCCATTGGTGACTTTGGTCAGGCGGAATCACTAGCAGGCTTTCTGAATCAACTGGATAGCTCTAACGAGCTAGCTAAAACCATCATATACAATCTGAACCCAGGAGATAATGAGGTCATAGCCACCATGATCGGCAATTTCAATGATGGTTCGATTCCTGGCAAGGTTCAGTTTGGCTCAGGGTGGTGGTTTCTGGATCAAAAAAACGGAATGGAACGTCAGCTAAATGCACTCTCCAATATGGGCCTACTAAGTCGTTTCGTGGGTATGCTAACAGACTCACGTAGCTTCATGTCTTATCCACGCCACGAATATTTCAGGAGGATACTTTGCAATCTTATAGGAAGGGACGTGGTCAACGGTGAACTTCCATTGGATATGGAATTATTGAGTAAAACTGTGAAAAATATCTGTTATCATAACGCTAAAGAATACTTTCAATTTTAACAGAAAACTAGAGAATGAAAAAGGTAATTACTTTCGGAGAAATTTTGCTTCGCCTGGCATTTTTAGGGTTTTCACAATCCAGGTTTTTTGATGTGATGTACGGAGAGGATGAGTCCAAGGCGCCTTAGAGATGATTAAAAAACCACCGAGGTCATTTATTCCTTTTTATATCCTGCTGATTCTTATGTGCTGTCAGCCTAAAGAGGAAATCACAGTACTACGCCTTGCCCATGGTTTAGATGTTACCCACCCTGTACATCAGGGTATGGTATTTATGGCAGAGGAGTTGGAAAAAGAATCAGGTGGTAAAATTAAGATGAAGATATATCCCAGTGGTCAGCTTGGCGCCGAAAGGGAATGCCTGGAGTTATTACAAATAGGCAGCCTGGATATCACAAAGGTTTCAGCTGCGGTAATGGAAAACTTTGCTCCTAACTATCAAGTTCTGAGCCTTCCCTATATCTTCAGAGATAGAGAACACGGTTATACAGTTCTTGATGGGGAGGTAGGACAGCAACTACTGGAAGAAGGTGAAAAATACCGCCTTAAAGGCCTATGTTTTTATGACGCAGGCAGCCGTAGTTTCTACACCAAACAAAAACCGATCAATTCTCCTGTGGACCTAAGAGGTCTTAAGATCCGGGTTCAAAAAAGTAAAACGGCTGTAAATATGGTTGAGCAACTAGGAGGTTCACCCACTCCTATTTCCTGGGGCGAGCTATACACAGCTTTACAGCAAGGTGTTGTCGATGGCGCAGAAAATAACCCTCCCAGTTTTTACTTTTCCCGCCACTATGAAGTCTGTAAATACTATACTATCAACGAACATACAGCAGTCCCTGATGTGCTGTTAATAGGAACTGCCACCTGGAACAGACTCAGCAATCAAGAACAAAAATGGTTGAAAAAAGCGGCCATGTCTTCTGCAAAATATCAACGACAACTATGGCAGGAATCTGAAAAAGAAAGCCTGGCTGAAGTGCAAAAAGCTGGCGTTGAAATCATTTACCCACCTAAAGAACCCTTTGCCGAGAAGGTGAAAGAAATGTATGAAGAATATCGTGAACAAAAAGAGTTAGCGAAACTAATAGAACGAATACAATCATCCCATACAAAAGAGGTAGCTCCATGAGAAAAGCCCTAGATATCATACTTGAAAGAATTCTAATTATGCTTATGGTTCTTATGGTATTTGACGTGGTCTGGCAGGTCGCATCCAGGTATTTAATTGGTATTCCCAGTACATTTACTGATGAACTTGCCGGTTTTCTATTGATTTGGTTAGGACTATTGGGTGCGGCCTATGCTTCTGGAAAAGGTCAACACCTTGCCATAGAGTTACTTCCGAATAAACTGAATAAAATTAGTCGCAAGAAGCTTGACATATTTATAAATATCACTATTATCTTATTTGCCCTTCCGGTAATGATAATCGGTGGAGCCAATCTGGTATTCCTCACCTTTCTATTAGAGCAGAAATCTGCCAGTTTAAGCATCCCTTTAGGATACATATATATCTGTGTACCCTTGAGCGGCCTGTTTATCACAACTTATTCAGGGTTTAATATTCATGCTAAACTGACCGAATTAAAGTAAGATGGATTTCATTGAAGTAGGTATCTTGGTTTGCTCTTTCCTCTTCTTTTTGGCAGTAGGTGTACCCATTGCTTACAGCATAGGCTTGTCATCCTTATTTACCATGCTGGTAAGCATCTCTATTATGCCTTCACTTACCACCCTGGCTCAGCGGATGGCTACAGGGTTAGACAGTTTCGCCTTATTAGCCATACCCTTCTTTATATTGGCTGGTCAATTGATGAACAAGGGCGGCATTGCAGAAAGACTCATTGATTTCGCGAAAGTTCTTGTGGGTAGGCTTCCGGGTGGTTTAGCCTTTGTAAATATTTTAGCCTGTATGCTTTTCGGCGCCATTTCAGGTTCGGCTGTGGCCGCTGCATCTGCCATTGGGGGCTTCATGGTCAACCGTATGGAAAAGGAAGGTTACTCCAGACCGTTTAGTGCAGCAGTAAATATTACCAGCGCCACTACTGGCTTAATTATTCCACCAAGTAATATCCTCATTATTTACTCATTGGCAAGCGGTGGTGTGAGCATAGCTGCGCTGTTTGTTGCGGGATACTTACCTGGTCTGGTCGTTGGTTTGTCTTTGATGTTAGTAGCGGGGCTATGGGCTTATATAAAGAAATATCCGGTAGGCGAAAGATCCGGATTAAAAACGGCCGTGGTCAAATTTCTAGATGCTATACCTAGTTTATTGTTACTGATTGTTGTGATCGGGGGCATCGTAGCTGGCATATTTACCGCAACGGAGGCTTCTGCCATAGCGGTAGTATATACGTTGGTTTTATCTATGTTGATCTACAGACAAGTTAAGGTAGAAGATCTACCTACCATCATACTAGATACCGTAAAAACTACCTCTATCGTAATGTTACTCATCGGCACTTCTATGGGTATGTCTTGGGTAATGTCTTTTGAAAATATCCCCCAAGACGTGAGCGCCGCTTTGCTTAGTATTAGTGATAACAAAATAGTGATCTTGCTGATCATAAACCTGATACTCCTGTTTGTTGGTGTGTTCATGGATATGACCCCTGCGGTGCTGATTTTCACACCTATTTTCCTTCCAATAGTCACTAAAATGGGAATGGATCCTGTCCACTTTGGAGTAGTTATGGTATTGAATCTTTGCATCGGTCTCTGTACCCCTCCTGTGGGTTCGGTACTTTTTGTGGGATGTGGTATCGCTAAAACCTCTATTGAAAAAGTAATTAAGCCACTGGTTCCTTTGTTTCTGGCCATGATTGCAGCTTTGTTAATTGTAACTTATTTCCCAGAAATAAGCCTTTGGCTACCGAAGGTTTTTGACCTGTAAAGTCAGGGTTTAACCATTAAAAGCAGTAACAATTGAAAAAAAGCGAAATATAGCAGGAATTGAAGAATTAGACTATTTTGGATGTGATGGCCGACCACGGCCTTGGAACCAGAACAACTTATTTATTATTATTATCCAGAAATTTGGACAAATCGGAATGAGAACATGGCCTTTATCGCGAAACACTTAAAAAACTTTAGGTAATGGATAGTAGTGTTCTGAAAGTGCATATTGATGACAACTTAATTGTCGCACTACAAGATCTTAGTGAAGGCGAGGTGGTAGCGCTGGATGGTCATACGTTCAAACTAAAAACATCGGTACCGGCTAAACATAAGTTCTCGGCAGTAAATCTGGAGCCAGGTGATGCTTTAATCATGTACGGTGTGCTAATCGGTAAAGCAAAGAGGTCAATTTCAAGAGGTGAAGTAGTGACCATTGATAATGTGAAGCACGCTACTCAGAGATTCGAGTTAGCTGAGAAAGATATTTCATGGATTAAACCCGAGGTATCCAGGTTCACCAATAGAACCTTTATGGGGTATCATAGAAGCGATGGGAAAGTAGGGACAGCCAATTATTGGATAGTAATGCCTTTGGTTTTCTGTGAGAACAGGAATATTGAAATGGTCCGTGATGCTCTTGTAGAGGAGCTAGGTTACAGCACGGGAAAAGATTATACTTTAGACGTGCGCAGGCTTGTAAATAAGTATCAAAATGGTTCAGCCATAGACAGCCTAATGAAAGAAGAGCTCATAATTCCAGCGGAACAACAAAAGCAAAGACAACTATTCCCAAACGTTGACGGCGTCAAGTTTTTGACGCATGACGGAGGTTGCGGAGGTACTCGGCAGGACAGCGATACCCTTTGCGCACTTTTATCAGGCTATTTAAATAATCCAAACGTTGCCGGGGGTACTGTATTAAGTCTTGGTTGTCAAAATGCTCAGGTCAAAATTCTTGAAACGGCTATAAAAAAATTAAATCCCAAGTTCAATAAACCTTTGTATATCTTAGGTCAACAAGAAAGTAATTCCGAGCCCGAATTCATCGCTGATGCGGTGAAGCAGACTTTTGTAGGCCTGGTTGAAGCTAACCAGATAGAACGTGAAGCAACTCCTTTGAGTGAGCTTGTAGTAGGACTTGAATGCGGTGGCTCCGATGGATTTTCCGGGATCTCCGCAAACCCGGCAGTTGGTCACTTCTCAGATCTACTGGTTTCTTTAGGAGGATCAGTGTTATTGTCTGAGTTTCCCGAGCTGAATGGAGTCGAGCAAGAACTTACTGATCGATGTAGCTCTTTAGCACTTGCAGAAAAATTCAAAAGTCTTATGGAAGCTTATCATGATCGAGCAAAAGAGTCCGGTTCGGGTTTTGATGCTAATCCGTCGCCTGGAAATATCAAAGATGGGCTGATCACCGATGCCATGAAGTCAGCAGGTGCAGCCAAAAAAGGAGGTACTTCCCCTATTGTTGACGTTCTGGACTATACGGAACAGGTGACCACATCAGGTCTGAATCTGCTATGCACACCGGGAAACGATGTAGAATCAACGACCGGATTAGCCGGGTCAGGAGCAACCATCACTTTATTCACAACAGGTTTAGGCACACCTACGGGTAATCCTGTGAGTCCGGTGATTAAGATCTCAAGCAATAATAAACTGGCAGAACGTATGCACGACATAATCGATATAAATGCGGGAACAATTATCACAGGAGATGATACTATAGCGTCAAAAGGGGAAGAGATTCTTGAATACGTAATTGCCGTAGCCAGTGGAGACAAAATGCCAAATTCTGTACGGTTAGCACAAGATGATTTTATTCCCTGGAAACGTGGGATTTCGCTATAAGATTAAAATTTTTAAAACTGAGATTGTACGATCTTTCCTATACCCTTTTTATGAATATTATGAACTTGATTCGGCACTCAAATGGCTCTCACCTATATAATAGTCGTCAATAACATAGTCAGTTTACCTTCCTTTGATGGTAGCTTATTAATAAAGGCAACACGCCGGTTTTAAATTTGGAAAATGAATTTAGAGGATAGAGATCAGCTAAATCATCCGTACAATAGAAGGTTACATCTTCAAAGACAACCAAACCGTTAAAGTAGCATACTAAGGACTTGCCTGACGTGGGAATCGCATTAATATTATCAGTATTTTCATTTTTTTAGGTTACCTATTTCAGACGTCAAAAAAACCACTTTTGTACCAAACAATTTTGGGTTTATCAGAGTTTGACTTCTTAACGTGAGGTGTCAGTTAATAAAAGAATTGTTCTAATGAATAAAATCAAACTGAAAAAGGGTGAGGTTTTACAACGGGCGGGTGATCTGAATCATAGAGTCTACCATGTAGAGTCCGGATTGTTACGCAGTTACTCGATTGATAAAAATGGGAAAGAAAATATCTTCATGTTTGCACCAGAACACTGGATTATAGCCGACAGTCATTCGGCTGAAACGCGTTCTAATTTATATATTGATGCCATTGAAGATTCTATGGTTTCTATTCATTTAAAAAATACAAAAACGGAGGAAAAAAATGTAGGTAGAATAATAAAGAGGCTCTCCGTTCTTCAGAATAGAGTGATTATGCTGTTATCAACATGTGCCATCGAACGTTATGAGCATTTTCTTAAAACCTACCCTGAAATTGTCCAAAGAGTGCCGCAGAAAATGATTGCTTCTTATTTAGGAGTTAATCCTGAAACTTTAAGCGCTGCAAAAAGTCAACAGCTTAAAGATTTAAAATGAAAATTTCCCTTGTAAAAATATATGAGATTATTTCCTTATGAATTCATAATGGAAAGGTAGATTCTTTTGTTAATTATTGTTTGTAAAAAACAGCTATGCAAAAGAAAATCCTAGTATTCGGGGCGTCAAATAGCAAAAGTTCCATTAATAGCCAATTTGCTCATTTTGCGGCAAGTAAGCTTAAAAATGTTGACTTAACTGTTATAAAGCTTCATGATTTTGAACTTCCGGTATATTCCGTTGACCTTGAAAAGGAATCGGGCATACCCGAAAATGCTCTAAAGTTTTTTTCCTTTATCAAGGAATGTGACGGTATAGCAGCTTCTTTCGCAGAGTATAACGGTCTTTACACAAGCGCCTTTAAAAACCTTTGGGATTGGATGTCAAGAATACCTATGGAAAAGCGATACAATATCTGGGATAATAAACCTATGCTTTTACTTTCTGCCAGCCCTAGTCCAAGGCCTATGAATAATGTTATGAAGATCTCAAAAGAATTATTTCCAATATTTGGGGCGACCATTGTAGCTTCTTTCTACCTGAATGTTTTCCCTAAAAATTTTGCTGATAATCAAATAATAAATCCTTCTTTAAAAGAAGACTTTGACAAACAACTGGAATCATTTCAAAATCACTTGAACAATTTATAATATGTCGACTACGCACAGAACATTTTTCAAAATTGCTACCGTTTTATGGATCATTTGGGGAGTAGTTCACATTTTTGCCGGTATCATTACTATCCACTTCGTTTTATCTGATAAAACAAGTGTTGCAGTTAGTGGAATAGCCGATAAAGTGGATCCCGAATCAGTCGTTAGAGATTATCCAGCCGCTGTAGGCGCCATTCTTAGTCAACATGGATTTAATCTTTTTTGGATAGGGCTGATAACTTTTATATCTGCTTTTTATATATGGAAGGGAAATAAAAATGCCATCTTTTTGGCGGCTATTTGCGGTGGTTTGGCGGATCTCGGATACTTCTTATTTCTCGATCTGGGCGGATTTGTAAATTTTTTACCCGGTACTTTAATGACATTCATCTCATTTGCGGCTATCATGTTGAGTTTCGTAGCGCATTTCAAAGCCAAACGCGTAGATATTTAAATATATTAATAATAATCTGTTCTATTTATTCTTAACCTGTATTTTGAATAAAATGCAAAAAATTAAAGTCAAGAAAAGACAAATCCTTCAAACAAAGGAAGAAATAAACAGCAAGGTTTTTGCGGTGGAATCAGGATTGCTTAAGAGCTTTCCGGTTGATAAAAACGGGAAAGAACATATTTTTATATTTGCTCCAGAAGGTTGGATTCTAGCCGGGAATAATCCCCCGACCAACCTGGCGACTTATTTACAGCGGCGATAGAAGACTCCATAGTTATTATTCGATACAATAGAGGACGTTCAAAAGATGCTAAAACGACTAGCCGCACTTCAATAACGGGTTCTAATGATAATGAGCGTCAGCTATTGAACGCTATGAAACTTTGTCAAGGCCTATCCCAACATTGTGGAACGGGCGCCTCAAAAAATGATTGCTTCATATCTCGGTGTCGCTCCAGAAACGCTTAGCGTCGCAAAAAGCGCCAGTACTAAAGCCTAGGAATAAGACTTCTACAGGTTATGGCTGCAATTCTTTACAACTAATGAGTGAACCACAGCTAACCTATCTGATGATCCCTTACTAACCTAATAAGC
>CALBPF010000226.1 GCA_937899105.1 uncultured Flammeovirgaceae bacterium
TAACTTACAATGGTAGTAGTCTTCAATGATCAAGTCTACCCTAAGTTGTGGCGCTATTCAATTAAATGTTTTTTCTTTTTCTTAAGCTTAGAAAACCACTCCGGCGTAATCCCCATAAACTGAGCAATGTGTTTGTCAGGAATTTTATCAAAAATTAAAGGATAATTCCGATATAAATAGCTGATCAACTCAGAAGGCGGATGTGTAATCATATGATTTCGGATTTCATTTACTTGAATGAAACTTTCGATGATGTCAGCTCTAAAAAATTCATTGAAGGATGGATACCTCAATATCCAGGAATCAACAGTCTCCTTGTTGAATCTATAGACTTTAGAATCTTCAAGGGCTGTTACCTCGTAATTCGTCGGTTCCCCTAAAAAATAGCTATCCATACATACAGCTACATGAAACAAGTCCTCCATATAAAACCAGACGGTATTCTGTTCGCCATTTGTGGCTATTAGTGAGGCTTGTAAACTACCCGATGTTATCACATATGCGCATCGTCGACGGCTACCGTGGTTGACAAGAATATCATTTTTTCTTATAAAGATCTCTTTTGTATGCTCAATTACCTCTTGCCAAAATTCTTCGTTGATCTCAATATGTCTTTCCAGGTATTCTCTGAGCTAGCTTACCTTATATATGGTATATTCAATTTAACTATACTAGGCAAAATAGTCATAATGAATAAAAATATCGCACGAAATAACTCAAATCATTGTGCCCAGGTCACGAAGTTCATAACATTTAAGAACCTAAATACCTAAACTGGGCTCATGTTGAACCAAATACCTTTTGAACTGTTCTCACTTTAAACAGTGTCGTTTAATCAAATGCATAAATTGAGCTTATTCTTATGAGATACACGCTTCCACTGCTAGTCGTATGCTTGTTGTGCTGTTTTAAGTCTTTAGCTCAAAACCAAAAAAGTATTGACTCACTAAGTCAGATGCTGAAATCATCGCTAAAAGATGAAGAAAGAATTAGTATTTATATCTCTTTAGCGGAGCAATATCAAGACGCAGACTCTGCTTCAACGATGCAATATACTAGTATTGCCAAGGAATTAGCGGACAAGATCAATAGTCAGGAGCTTGCCATTCTGGCGTTACTGCCTGATATAAGGCTAAATATAAGTCTTGGCAATTATGAGATTGCCAAAGAAATTGTGGAACCCACGGTTCAAAAATCAAGAGCTATTAGCTTTTCACATGGCGAAGCCAAAGGGCTTGAACTTAGTGGAAGAATTGAAAGGTATTCGGGTAATTACGGGCAGGCCTTAATGCACTACCGGAAAGCGCTGGATATCTTCACCTCTTTGAATGATAAAGAATCCATAGCTTCTATCGCAAATGCGATGGGTATCATTTATAGCAAGATAGGAGATACGGTTGAGGCGATTGAATATTTTCTTAAGGCGCTGGATACACATGAAGCTTTAGCGAATCATAGGGCAGTAAGTAAAATATTAAACAACATCGGTATTATTTTTAAAAAACAAGGTGACTATGACAAAGCTTTGGAATTTTATAACCGATCCATTGATAATGGTTTGAAGATTGGGTGCATGGGCACCTTGTCATCTTCTTACAACAACATTGGAAATGTATTCATTTCTAAAAAGGAATATGAGAGGGCCATATCGTATTATAACAAGTCCTTTGAGATTAGAAGCAAAATTGGTGACAAAAGGGGAATAGCGGATAACATCATGAATCGGGCAGAGGCACAGAGCGGTCTTAAGAGATATAATCTGAGCATAAGTGAGTATCAAAAAGCAATGACAATTTTCGAGGAGATTGGGGATAGGGAAGGACTGACTTATGCTTTTTATAATATAGGGAAAACTTACTTTGAAATTAATAGGTTGGATTCTGCTGAATATTACTTTAAAAGAAGTGTCGCTCTATCCAGGGAAATAGGCTATTTATGGAACGTCGCAAATTCACTGGAAGCGTTATCAAGACTGAATTATAAGCTTGGAGATTATTCTGGCGCTTATTTAAATTTAAAAGGGTATAATGAATTATCAGATAGTTTAAAGAACGATAAAAAATTAAGCGAAATGGCGCTAATAGAGGCGAAATACGAGTTTGATAAACGAGAAGAAAAATTACAATTCGAGCAGGAGAAAAGTGAGATAGAATATCAGAAATCGTTAAGTCAGCAAAGATTTGTGTTACTGCTTGTCTTAGTAATATCATTAGCCATTCTGGTGATCCTTATCATCTTCATTAGAGCTTATGTCTTAAAGCAAAAAACTAATTTGAAACTTTCGAAAATCAATAAGGAAATTCTTCTCAAGAACAATAAGATTCTAGCTCAGAAAAATGAGTTGAATACTGCGCTCAAAGGTAAGGAACTGTTGATGCAAGAGATGTATCACAGAACAAAAAACAACTTACTGATGATTGAAAACCTGTTCAGCGCTCAAATGAGTGAAACAAAAGATCTAAAAGTCAAGAATGCACTTGAAGCTAACCAGTCCCGTCTTGAATCCATTTCCTTAATTCATAAAATTCTTTTTCAGAATGAGTATTTTGAAACAATATCATTGGAAATTTACATTAGGAAGTTGGTTAACCGGCTCCATACGGCCTTGGCTGAAGAGCATAAGATCCATATTGATGTATTGGTTGATGATGTGCTTTTACATGTTAATTATATGATGCCCATAGCATTGATTGTCAATGAAATATTAACTAATGCATTTAAACATGCTTTTAGCGATCAACAATATGGGAAACTTAAAATTACAGGTAAATATTCCGGAGAGAATTTATCTATAGAAATAAGTGATAACGGTAAAGGTTTTAATTTCAACCAATTGAAGCACAAATCCTTTGGCCTTATTCTTATCGAAGGCCTTGTTGATCAACTGAGAGGGGCTTATCATTTTAAGAATGATTTCGGGACAACCTTCAAGCTTAAAATACCTATACGGGCTAAAATTATTGCCGACCGTATTAGGGAAACTAGTGTGGCTTAACTTGTTCTCATATAAAATTCTTGTATAAGAGGCTTGCTATGAACAAAAGCAAGCTAAGAGCTATACCATACATGAGTATATCATATGAATACCTCAAGAACCTATCTTTCACAGCTAGCGCTTTACCGTGATAAAAGACTTCATCAATAAAGCTTGAGTAGAGATATTTTGTACTACTCATTAATCTGTTCATGCCCCAACGGTAATCTTCAAGTCGCATAGCGTGGAAATTTCCAAAAAAAAGCAAATTTATGTTTTGACGCTTGATATCTTCCTTAATGAATGTTCCTTTTGTTAAATTGGGTCTTAGCGCAAGAATACCTAAGACTATTGAGCTAATATTGGCGACAAGAAAAATAATTGTGGGCGCCATCAAATAGGCATTGTTAGGCGCTAATTGTACTAATACCACGATCAGCGCTACGATAATCAACACATTAATGAGAACAACACTACTTGCCTTTGTATCGGCTATGGCCCTTTGAGACAGGTGATTTTTTGAAGCGAGACTAAACATGACTTCGATTTCTTTATCAGGTCTATCCCGGGCGCTTAGTAGCTTATTTTTCAGCCTATTTAGCTCTTCCCTGGAAATCTGCATTTCTTTTATCAACATACCGTCAATCGCATCTGTAAGCCTGCTGATCTTTTTTTTCAACAACTCGGCATTTTGGATCTTTAATGGCTCCAACACTGTTTTGCCATAGTTTGTGTGGTACCGATGTTCAATCAGGGAAGTCAGATGAAGTTTATACCATTCTTGATCTGGATATTTCTTTTGAATTCCGTCGGATTCTTTTCTCAGTTTGTTCAGGCTAATAAAGTATTCATTTGAAGACAAATAAAAAGTATTAGCATCCTTAATTGCAGCTTCCAGATGATTTGCAGGAGTTTTATCAGATTGAGTCGCTTTTATACACTCAAGCACCTTTGCGACAAGCAGGTCGCTCATCTCCGTTTTCGCTAGAAATTTCCTTGCAATACGGCCGCTATATTCTCTGTGATTTTCAAAAAATGTACAATAACCGGTATAGTTGAACCAGGCTGCTAGCTCTACAATTAGTAAATCTTGACGAGTTAATTGCTCACTTTCTCCTATTAATTTAACTGCGTTGACAACGTTCAGCGTGTGCTCATAATTATGAAAAACCAGTTGAGGAGGACTTTTCTCCTTAAAAAAAGAATGTACATATTCTCTTGCTGAAATCAGAACTACATCATGAATATTCATGGCAATGGTAATCATTACCTAATACTAGATGTTTAAAACAATAAGAAAAATAACAATAATTAAGAAATGTAAAAGTTAGTTGAAAAAGTTGTTTTTATTGATTCCTAACTTACGTATCCTTGATTCTAGTGTAGACGGGTTTATGTCTAATAGTTCTGCTGCTCCGTTCTTTCCTCGCACTTTTCCATTCGTGAAATTTAAAGTAGCTATTACAGCCTCTTTTTCAACTTCTTTTAAAGTCCTATGTAGATTTTGGCTATTTAATACACTTGACCCGGAGTCAACCTTATTATTACCTACTGAAAATTTATCCGGTGTTATATCTATTATGTTATGATTTGTAACGATCACTTCTCTTTCAATTACGTGTTGTAGTTCTCTGATATTACCTGGCCAATTGTATTCCATCATTGTCGCTAATGAGGCTTTCGATAAACTAAGTCCGGATTTACCAATTTTTCTTGAAGTTTTTTCTAGAAAAAACTGCGCCAAATCTTTGATATCTTCTTTTCGTTCGCGTAACGAAGAAACGTAAATAGGAAAAACATTTAGTCTGTAGTACAGGTCCGGCCTGAAATTCCCTTTTTCTACTTCAACATTCAGATTTCTATTAGTAGCCGCAAGGATCTTTACATTTAGCTTAATCGGTTCAGAGCCGCCAATACGTTCGATCTCTTTTTCCTGTATGACCCTAAGCAGTTTGGGTTGAAGTTCCAAGGGAAGTTCACCAATTTCATCTAAGAAGATAATGCCATTATTTGCCAATTCAAATTTGCCAATCCGTTGCGCTGTAGCTCCGGTAAAGCTTCCTTTTTGATGACCAAATAATTCGGACTCTATTAATTGTGAAGGTAAGGCGGCACAATTAACCTTTATTAAAGGTTTGTCGGCGTATAAAGAACTGTTGTGGATGGAACGGGCTACTAACTCTTTACCGGTTCCTGTTTCGCCGATGATGAGTACTGAAGTGTCCGTTCTTGAAACTTGCTTTATTTGATCTTTTATAAAGTTTATGCCATGGCTATTACCTATAAACTCCTCCGATGCGCGGCTTAGATTAATTTCTTCTACAAGAAACTCATTTTCTTTCTCTGCCCTTTCCTTCAGTTCATTCAGTTCTTCAAAATATAGCTGGTTTTGTACGACGACTGCTATTTGATTAGCGGCCGCTTTGAATAGTTTGAAGTGGCCGGAACCAAATACATCCGACCGTCCCGACATAATGTTGAAGTAACCAATTGGTTTATTGTTAACCTTTAACGGGACGATCATGCAACACTTAATTCCTGTTTTGTCTAATAGATTATGCGCATCCTCATTAATAAAGGCCATTTTGAGTTCTTCTACATCAAGTATGGTGGGTTCGTCCCTGTTCATGACTTCTTGCAACTCTTTAGTTAATGGAATTGGATTAAACTTGCTTATTCCTTCCATGAATTCATCATCCACCTCATCAGACTCCCAGTCTAGTTTAATATGAAAATGAGAATTCTCTTTATTTAAGATAGCAATATGTGGCGCTCTGTCGAGGTCGAATAATGGTTTCAAGGAATTCGCAACCTTTGTGAAAAATAGGTAACTATCCTTAACAAAATTGATTGCAGAATTTATTTCAAGTAGGAACTGCCTTTCCTTTTCTGTTCTCGAAAGGTTACTGTAAGCATTCCTGTAGATGGCTATCTCTATGGCCGCCTTTAATTCTTGGATGTCCGCCGGTTTAACAATGAAACCGCTGGGTTTGCACCTTTTCACCTTTTTTATCAGCGAATCATCAGTGTAAGAAGTCAAGAATATAAACGGAATTTCAGCCTCGCCCATTTTCATGCCTAATTCTATACCAAGTGGCTCTCCGTGCAAATCAATATCTAAAAACGCAATATCAACTTCATATTGTTTTATATATGATGTAGCCGATACAAAGTCTAGCTTATGCTGCACGCTTTGATATCCAAGCTGATGAAGCATTTCTTTTAGCTTTTTACCAGCCAAAAACTCATCTTCAACTAAGAGTATTCGGAGGCCTTTTTTGATAAGACCGGTATTAGCGCGTATAAGATTTTCCGTTTCCATTAAAAAATAATCGATATATCGATTCAAAAATTAAAAAAAACACGATATTTCAAATGCCACATTGTTGCATTAAATCATAAATATTTGATAATCAAAAAGATAAAACTAAAACAAATCCGGCGCCTATTTTGTTCTTGGCAGATTTAAAGATTTTTAACTATGATCAATTTGAATCAAATGTATCACAGTTTAAAGGAACAGTCTGATTTGGATAGCATGCAGGTTGGTTCCAAGAATTACAAAAAAGGTCACATCCTTCAAACCAAGGGAAGTATTGTTTCAAAGGCCTATTTTGTCAAGCGGGGTTTGGTTAAAAGTTATGATGTAGATCAAAACGGCAAACAGCACATTTTGATGTTTGCCGGTCGTGGAGCCTCAATATTTGATCCTAATTCAGTTGTTTCTGGAACTACATCTGAATTGTTTATAGAAACTATTGAGGATTCTGAAATTGAGACTGTCGATCTAAGAGTTCATGATACGAAAAATATCTCCTCGAACATAAAAAATAATATCATCTGGATCTTAAATATGAATCTCTGCTATCTGCAGAAGAGGCTTTTAAAGATGATGACTTTCACTACGCACGAGAGATATGAGCTTTTCCTACAAGACTATCCGAATATTGCTAACCGGATTCCTCAGTGGATGATAGCTTCATATTTAGGGGTTACACCGGAAGCCCTTAGTAGTGTAAAAGGTAAATACTATCGCAGGCATAAATGTAATTGAGAGCAGTACGGGTAAGCTAGTGTAGCAAACGTTTCAGATTCCTTAGAATGGAGAAGTATCATAACAAAGAACTCAGTTGGCTTTCATTTAATCATCGCGTATTAATGGAGGCTTATGATAAAACTAACTCTTTATATGAGCGCATTAAGTTCTTATCTATTTATGATAGTAACCTCGAAGAATTTCTAAGAAACAAATTAGGCGCTTTGAAGCGATCGGCCGAAATACAAAACTACGCCGACGGCTATTCTAGAGACGGTGTTAAGAAAATTCTGTCAAAGATTCAACGCATTGTTGTCAAAGGTATTGAGGAATCTCTACGCATCTTAAACGAGGATATCATAGCTGAATTAAAAAGTGAAAATATCTTCATTTTAAATCAAAATGATGCGCGCAAGGATGAATATAAGAATGAATTAGACTCGTATTTCAGGTCTCATATCTTAACTTATTTAAAGCCAAAAGTGATATTGAATAATTATGAAGATGATAATTACACATTTGAAAATATTCCCTATTTATTTTTGAGACTTCATAAAGGAGATGCAGATTATTTTGGAATCGTCAACATTCCAGCTAATAAACTCCAAAGATTTTACACCTTGAAATGTCCCAATAGATACTGTTACCTATTTATTGATGATATCATAAGAAAGAACCTCGATTTCGTATTCAAAGATTATGAAATAATGGAGGCAATCAGTTTCAAATTTGTTCAGGATGAATCTCTTAACATTGAAGATGAATTTTCAGGGAACCTGGTTGAGAAGGTAAAAAATCAGCTGAATACTAAAAAAGATACTCCTACAAATATTACTTATCAAAGTAACGCTTCGGAAGGTGCGATTAAATTTTTAAAAAAATACTTTAAGGTAAAAAGTAAAGATATGGTGCCTGGTGGGGTTTATCAATCCCTTAAAGATCTGGTCCAATTACCTAATCCAGTAGCTCCTGAGCTTGACTGGGTACCTATAAAAAAAGTTCCGTATCCGGTATTTGAGCGAAATGAATGTATTTTCAAGAAAATAGATCTCAATGATCACTTACTCCATTTTCCCTATCATTCATATAAGTATGTATTGCGTTTTTTTAACGAGGCTTCCATAAATCCTGAAGTTAAAGAAATAAGAGTCACTCTATACAGGGTTGGAAAAAACTCTGCTATAGCCAACGCTCTAATTAGCGCGGTGCAAAATGGTAAAAAGGTTATTGTATTTATGGAGATCAAAGCCAGAGAGGACGAGGCACACAATATTTACTGGGCGGAAGAAATGGAAAAAGCCGGTGTAACCGTTATTTACAGCATGCCGGAACTTAAGGTTCACGCAAAAATGGTTTTAGTTGTCAAAGAAACTGAAACTTCAGGCGAAGAATATTACGCTTATTTGAGTACAGGTAATTTCAATGAGCATACCGCTAAATACTATTCTGATTTTGGCTTACTTACCAGTAAAAAGAAACTAACCAAAGGTGTATTGAAGACCTTTGACCATATTTATAAAAAAAGACCTTTGGTAAATCTGGGAGAAATCTTAGTTACAAAGATTAATCTCAAGAAGCGTTTTATCAGACTCATTGAAAATGAAATGAGGTTCTTTGCGGAAGGTAAACCGGCTCAAATAATTATTAAGGTAAATAACCTTGAAGAAAAGGATTTCATTGATAAGCTATATGAAGCGGCAAATGCCGGGGTAGAGATCTATTTACTTGTCAGGAGTATTTGCTGCTTTAACGTTAGGCAGGTAAAATCACATAATGTGAGGGTCATCCGAATAGTGGATAGCTATTTGGAGCATGCCCGTGTTTTCTATTTTCGAAATCAAGGTAAGGAAATTATTTACATGTCTTCGGCAGATCTTATGCAGCGAAACATAGATGGGCGGGTGGAAATAGCTTTTCCAATCTTAAAGAAACAACTAAGAAAAAAAGTATTCCGCATTCTTCAGTTGCATATTAATGACAATCAAAAAGCAGTAGAGATTGACCATAAACTGAGAAATATAAAAATTACTAGTACCGGTAAAGATGTACGGGCACAATATCAAACTCCTTATGTTTTGGAGAACAATTCTGAGGATATAGTAAATGAAACGTTAATACCTATGGTGTAGTTGACGAGACTTATATTGTGCAATTTTTCTTAACCTATGTTAAGAGACAGTAAAGCGGCAGCCCCTATTTTAAGGTTGAAGCTGATTCATGGTAATGTAATATGATAATGAATTAATCTAAAATTCAATGAGAGACTTAATTGAAGAATTTAAAAACGAAGTTATTTGTTACACTGAAAAGATATCGGACGAGGAGTGGGTCAACTTTAGAGCCGGGTTAAAACCTGTCTGCTTCAAAAGAGGGGATACTATTTTTCAAAGCAATAAGGTATGCAAGGAAGTCTTTTTCATTGTTGATGGAATAGCTGCATCGGAATTTCATAAGGAAAACGAATGTGTTGTTACTCGTTTTTTTCGATCTAAAAATCTATGCAGTAATGTAATGAGCTATTTTACAAGTGAAGTGGTAAATGATCGCATTTTTGCAATAACGAATATAAAAGGTGTTATGATACCTAAAGACTTATTTAACAATAGCTATTTATATTCTCGTGGAATAGGACTTTACTTTAGAAAAATTTTATTAGAGAACTCATTGGAAGCAAAAATGCTCATCTCAGTAAAAACTATGTCCGGAGTGGAATCGAAACTCAAATTTTTGCAAGAGAGCTATCCGGAAATAATTCTTGAGGCGCCTTGGAAATACATAGCCAATTTTATTGGAATAACTCCGGAGTGGCTTAGTCGTACGCTGAATAAGAAAAAGCATCAATTGCAAAAGACAATTTAGTTACCACATCTGGTACGTGTCAAACTAAAAAACCCTGATCCGGAGATCAGGGTTTGGTACCCAGGGCCGGAGTCGAACCGGCACGGCCGAAGCCATTGGTGTTTGAGACCAACGCGTCTACCAATTCCGCCACCTGGGCATTAACGTTAAATGGGTTGCAAATATGTTTAATGATTTCATCATGGGCAACTAGACCCTTAAAATACTTTTACTCGAAAAGGTCGTTGGTCTTTCCTTGAATAAAGGCTTGGTTTGGCTCCATACACTTTTAAAAAATTTAGAAGTTCTGTAGGCGTTCAAGGCATCTGAATTTTTCCAAATGCTATATGTACTGAAAATGTTTTCTTCATTATAGTCTTTGTGAAGTTCAAGATGCAGGCATCCGTCAAAGGCCCTGATTTCCTCCTTACTATTATGAAAAACAGTTAGAAAATTTTCCACTTTATCTTCACGGAAAGTCATGCGCACTATTCTAATCAAATCACTCATCAAATTTTATCATTACTGGACTATCATACCCCAAACCTAAAAGATCTGAAGCTCTGCCTTGATTAATTCCTATTTCTAAAAACCCTAATTCATTGAAGATAACAAAGATATCACCTGCTTCCACCTGATTAATAGCGTTGTTTATTCGCCTGACATTTTCCCTTCCAAAAGTGATATTGAAGGTTTTTCGGTTACTTAAGATATCGAAGGTGACTTTTTCAATATTACTGATCAGGTTTCCATAATTATCAACTCTGATGACATGTCCTGAGATTAGGCTCTTATTTGCTTTTAGATGTCTTCCCAGCATTTTTTTGAGTTCCTGAAGAGGTTGCCCAAGATCTTGAATGGATGTATTGCTCGCAAGCTTTGCTGCCGCCGTGGCAAATATGTCTTTTGCAGGGAAAGTGGTCTTCAAAGGTTTTAATGAGTTAATGTCAACCTGTAATCTTGGCGATTTATCACTAATCAGTCCTATGAAACCATTGTCAGTGCCTACAAAAAAATGATTTTCAAGTTCAGCGGCGTAATACTTATCCCCTTCACGTCCAATAGAATCCACTGCTACAACGTGTACTGTACCTTCCGGAAAATCTTTGTATACAGCTTTTAAAACAAATGCACCATGTGCAATATCACATGGATCAATATTATGACTAATATCCACGACAGTAATATTCGAATTAGTGGCTAGAATTTTCGCTTTTACTGCCGCAGTATAATGATCCTTCTCGCCAAAGTCAGATAAAAAAGTGATAATAGCCATAAAGTAGCCGCGGTGAGAATGAATAATGTTTAGAAAGCCAATGGTTTACGCTGTGCGGGTAAAAACACAAATATTGAGTCTGTTTCAGTACTTTTGTCCCACAAAATTAAGTAAATTTTAACCATATTAGATTACCCTCAAAATAAAATAGCCTTTGGTAGAAAAAGTCATTACGCTAGAAAATGTATCACTTCTTGACTTTCTTGGAGTTGAGAACAAAAATATTAATGAAGTAGCATCAGCATTCCCCAAAAGTAAAATCGTCTCACGGGGAAATGAAATCAAAATACAAGGTTCAAGTACCGATTTATTAAAGATCAATGACATCATCAATTCTTTAGTTGAACATTACCATAAGTTCGGTAAGGTAACTGAGGAGAATGTTCAAAATTATCTTTCTAAAGAGGCGGAAGAGGAACTACCCGATCAAGAGGAAGTTTTAATTTATGGCACTCACGGATTTACCATAAAGCCTAAAACACTGAATCAGCAGAAGCTGGTGTACGCCGTTAAAGAAAATGATCTGGTATTTGCCCTTGGTCCGGCGGGTACAGGTAAAACGTATATCTCTGTTGCACTGGCAGTAAGAGCGCTCAAAAATAAGGTTGTCAAAAAGATCATTATTACTCGACCGGCTGTTGAAGCAGGTGAAACACTTGGGTTTCTTCCAGGGGATTTAAAGGAAAAGCTTGATCCCTATTTACGTCCTATTTATGATGCACTTCATGATATGATCCCCGCTGAAAAACTTCGTTATTATATGGAAAATAATATCATTGAGATAGCTCCATTAGCTTACATGAGAGGTCGTACCCTAAACAATGCCTTTATTTTGTTGGATGAGGCGCAGAATACCACACCTATGCAGATAAAGATGTTCTTAACCAGAATGGGACCAAGTTCGAAGGTTATTATTACAGGAGATACCTCGCAGATAGATTTACCAAAAAAACAAAAATCGGGGTTAATAGAGGCGGCACGCATTCTAAAAAAAGTTAAAGGCATAGGGTTCGTAGAACTTACAGGAAAAGACGTCATTCGTCATAAAATCGTGAAAGACATTATTGCGGCCTATGAATTAGCAGAGGTCGACAAGCAAGAAAGTTGATACTGCGTGTTGTACATATAGAGGATGCCTCAGAACTTAAAGCTGCTTTTGATATACGCGAGGAAGTCTATATTAATGAACAACAAATAGACAGAGCAGATGAATTTGATGAATTTGACGCTATATCGGATCACTTCTTAGCCTACATAGATGATAATCCCGCTGGAACATGTCGTTATAGATCTACCGAAAACGGATTAAAACTAGAGCGATTTGCCACTTTAAAAAAATTTAGAGGTAAAGGTGTTGCGAGTGCCCTTATGAAAACCACACTCAATCATATGGAACTACAAAATTTGACGAAGCAAAAACTATATCTTAATGCCCAAATAACCGCTATGCCACTATATGCCAAATTCCGCTTTAAGCCCGAAGGACCAGTTTTTCTGGAATGCGAGATAGAGCATCAGAAAATGGTCAGATTGCCTCGTCAATGATCCGTTGGGCGCCATATGCTATAGTACGTGTAACTGTTTTTTTCATATTAGGTATTTTATTCGCGGTTTATAGTCCTGTGCATAAGTCTGTAAACCAGATTTGGTTATTGGCAATGCTATTTGTAATGGGTTATAAATTGCTTTGGGTACTATTTAGGAGAGGATACTTTGTTAGGTTTAATGTACTATTATCGTTATGCGGTTTTTTGGCGTTTGCTGCATTGGGCTATTTAAACCTAATTAGCTCAGATCAGACCAATCTTTTTAACCACATTTCAAAATTCAAAAATGTGGAAGCCTATACCTTTACCATTTTAGATAATGGTGAAGAAAAGACGAAAACGACCAGATACCGGATTCAAATTCAATCAGTAAAAGACAGCGTTTGGCAACCCGCAAATGGCATAATGTTTTTGTATGTTAGTAAAGGTGAGCCTTCTTTATCTTATGGAGCAACTCATGTTATGCTTGGGCAACCACAGCTGTTAGAGCCGCCAATGAACCCCGAGGAGTTCAACTATAAACGTTTTCTGTCATTTCAAAATATACATTACCAGCATTTCACAAAAGAGACTCCCCAGTTATTGGCTAAAGATACATCGTTTACACTGTCGTCATTAGGCTATGGAATAAGCCAGTGGGCACAGTCAGTTTTTGAGAAAAATATAGATGATCGGCAAGATAGGGGCATAGTACTTGCTCTGGTTTTGGGCGTAAGAGATGATTTAAACAACGCAATCAAAAATGCCTACTCTGTTTCCGGCGCCATGCACGTTTTGGCAGTATCTGGATTACATGTTGGTATCGTATACCTTATTCTTTCGGCTCTATTGGGAAAGCTTCAGGCTAATGCTATAGGAAGATGGATTTTTGCATCCTTAGTAATAGCTGCTCTATGGATGTATGCACTGGTTACGGGCTTCTCACCATCGGTACTCAGGGCAGTTACGATGTTTTCTTTTGTAATTGTGGCTAAGGCGATCAATCGTAAATCCAATATTTACAATACCCTTGCCGCTTCAGCCCTCGTTCTTCTGTTATTTGATCCTTACTTAATAATGTCAGTTGGGTTTCAACTTTCCTATTTAGCTGTCATTGGGATCGTGTTTATGCAGCCCAAAATATATAACTTAATACCTATTAATAATTTCGTTCTTGACAAAGTTTGGGCTATTACGGCTGTTTCAATTGCCGCTCAAGTAGCTACTTTTCCCTTAGGCCTGCTGTATTTTCATCAATTTCCGACTTTCTTTCTACTTTCTAACTTAGTGGTTATTCCGGGGGCTTTTGTGATACTGGTATTAGGTATTTTGCTGTTGTTTACCTCCTGGATACCCTCTCTCGCTTCAGCGTTTGGATTTATTCTTGGGTCGATAGTAAGTACAGTAAACGCTGTCATCTTTTGGATTGAAGGTATTTCCTTCAGTAGAATTGATAACATTTATATAAGTACCGGTCAGTCGTGGGTAATTATTTTACTTGTTTTTGGAACTGCAATTTTCCTGGTAACAAAAAGGATCAAGCTGTTTTATGTATTTTTTGGACTCTTGGTGCTTCTCAACTTTTCGATATTCAATCGATTAAGGATGAATAAAGACATAAATAAGGTAACCTTCTATAAGATAAATGGACATACCGCCATAGACTGGATTACTGGTGGCTATTCAATGTTCTGGTCCGATGAGAAATTGCTTGATGATCCCGAAAAGGTGAATTTTCATATCGGCCCCAATAGATTGAAATCGGGTATTCGTCATGTCGAAGTTCATTCTTTTATGAAGAGCTCGGTAAAAGGAATAGAGTTGGCATCTATAGCTAATAAGCATGTTTTACTGCTCCGAAATGTAAGTAAAAAGCTAAATTTTACTAAAAAACCCTCAGTTGATTTTTTGATTTATACGGGCGATTGTAAACAAGATTTAGAGTGGGTGAAGAATAACTTTGATTTTGATTTGCTCATCCTTGGTAGCGATCTCTATCGTTGGAAAGCGGAAGAACTTTTGGACAAGTCCATAGAATTAGGGCTGCCTTTTTATAGTATATATCATAACGGAGCCTTTGAGTACAAAATATAGTTCAGAATGGAGTTTATAAAGTTTGAGGTTAAAGATAGAATCGGTTGTATCACTTTGAATAGACCCGATAAGCGCAATGCATTAAATTTTCAGGTAGTAGCTGAGCTCAAAGAAATATTTAAGCAAGCGTCAAATGACGCTGACGTAAAGGTTATAGTTTTGCAAGCTGCTGGGAAAGTGTTTTGCGCTGGCGCTGACCTGGCATATTTACAACAGCTGCAGAGTAATACTTATGAGGATAACCTTGAAGACTCATCTCATTTAAAAGAGCTTTTCTATCAAATCTATACACTTGAGAAGGTAGTAATTGCCAAAGTACATGGACACGCTATAGCAGGAGGGTGCGGTTTGGCCACGGTTTGTGATTTCGTATTTACAGTTCCCGAAGCGCTATTTGGTTACACGGAAGTGCGCATAGGATTTATCCCTGCTATCGTAAAGGTCTTTTTACTAAGGAAAATAGGTGAAAGCAGATCTAAAGAATTGCTATTATCAGGGGAATTGATTTCGGCCGTGGATGCCAATACTTACGGGTTAGTTAATAAAATTGTTGAGGCTGCAGAGCTCAATCAATTTGTGTCCAACTTTGCTAAAATGCTTGTAGAAAAGAACAGCGGTCAATCTATGGCGCTTACAAAAAGAATGATTGCAGAAGTACAATCGATGTCCTTAGAAGACGGCCTTAGGTATGCCTCAGAAATGAACGCGAAGGCCAGAGGAAACGAAGATTGTAAAACTGGTATCTCGTCTTTTTTGAATAAGGAGCGGTTGTCTTGGTAGCAGTAAAAGTTTAATCTAGGCAGGAAACTTACATGCAATGGTTTCCTATTGCATGCTAATCGTATTTTTTATTTAACTATATCTCAACAAATTACATTTTATGAAAAGACTTTTAATTTTTTGTGTGCTATTATTTTTGGTTAGTTCTGTAAGTACTATTAATCTATATGGTCAGTATACCGGAGCGACATGGGCGTCGGTAAAGTCATCAAAATCCGGTCAGCTTTCCTTTGCTTATGTAGAGACTCCAGGGTTTGTTTATAAAGGCGCTAACGAACAGCTTACCGGTATCTGTGTAGATATTATGAATGATTTTGTTGAATATGTTAATAGCAAGTATGGAGTAAATGTTACCACTGCCTTTGTTGGCAATGGCGATAGCTTTAGCGCCATGTACAGTAGTGTAAGGGGTAGTAAAGGTGGAGTTGTAGGATTGGGTAATATCACGATTCGAGAGAGCCGCAAAAAGGAGGTCAAGTTTAGTCCCCCATTCATTACGAATTTTGCCATTTTAGTAACGCAACCGCAAGTAACCACACTTACAGATGTAAGTAAAATAGGGGATACCTTTAAGGGACTTACCGCTTATGCGCCGAAGGGAACTACTAATGAAAAGCGCCTTCTTGATATTAAAAGTAAGTATTTCCCTACTATGACTGTAAAATATGCCGCTAGCAGCCCTGAAACCTTGGAAAAGGTACTTACCGACTCGAATGGCTTTGCTTATCTGGATCTTGCCTTTTACCTGGATGCAATTCAAAGAAGGAAAGCAATTAAAAGACACCCTGTAGGAGATAAAAGTAGCGAGCAATTTGGATTTATCATGCCTATGAACAGTGATTGGCAGCCACTTATGAATGAGTTTTTTGCGGCTGACGGAGGATACACTTCTTCAATGGCTTATAAAAAAATACTCGCGAAGCATCTTGGAGATACCGGTGTCAAATTGCTGCAAACTGCAAAATAGGTCTCTCTTAACTAGATTTTTAGCTTAGAGGTATTATCTTTAAATCATATAAATAAGTGTTTAACCTCTTTGCTTGCAAAAAGGACTGCTCAACAAGAGTGGTCCTTTTTTTAATTATCCTTTACCTCAGGTAGTGAATCAATAGGAGCGGTAGCTTGGAAATCAACCAGGCACTTGTTCACGGCTATGGCAATCTCATATTCGCTGGCAGGCCCCAAAAAAGAATCATTTAGCTTGCAGAAGTCCATAAACTCCTCAACCTTATCTTCGGGTAAGCCTGTAAGTTCGATGATAACGGTTTGATTGTATTTAGCTTGGATTTGTTTCTGATAATCAACCTGTTTTTGGTACTTAGCCACCATCTTTTTTTCCTTCTCCTCTCTACTAAACTTACTGGCAATAAAAGACAGCGGATTCCCCAGGGGTGAAATTTTAACTTCTTTCACCGGACCGTAGTAAAAACCTGGTAGCTGTATGCCTCTTTGCTGTTCATTAAGAGGTACTTCGGTATCAAGCAACGCCTGCTTAAGAGCCTCTTCATTTCTAAATGCAAATACTTTGACAGGTTGCAGCTCCATGGTAGATGAGTTCAACTCAATCGTTACCATTAATTTATCAGTGGTTACGTCCTCTTTTAATGTGAAAATGAAGGTTTCGAAACCAATAGCAGAGAATTTAAGGGTATCCTGACGCTGCATTTTTATCCAGAACCTACCCTCTGTATTGCTTACAGTACCTAGTTTTAACTGATCATTAATAATATGCACGTAGGGAACTGCCTCCTTTGACTCAGAGTCAACTATTTCTCCTATAATCTCGACTTGTGTTTCCTGTGCGAATAGGTGTGAAGCGCCTATAACAGCTAAAAATGCAAGTAGTATCAACCTCATGTTACAATTTTACAAAAAAAGGAGAAAAGAGAAGTTGATAATAGATCTACTTGTCGTCTTTAATAGAGTCCCAGGTAATAGTTTCATTAAAATCGATTAGACATTTTTTAACAGCTACCGCTATTTCATATTCATTTGCCAGCCCTAGAAAAGCATCACTGAGCGCACAGAAATCCATGAATTCATCCACTTAATCTTCAGGCAAGCCGGTCAGCTCTATTATTACATCTTCATTGAACTTAGCCTTAATCAGCTTATGATACTGATATTGAGATTCATAGTTCTTTAAACGCATTCTCTCTTTTGCTCTCTTACTCCATTTGCGTTCAATTAAAGAGAAGGGACCGGTTAGCGTAATTTTATTACTTTCAAATTGAAGGTCTTTGGGTTTCTTTTTCGGGCCGTAGTAAAAACCGGGCAATTCAATCTTACTGTCAGGTTCTTCCAAGGGTATTTTAGCTCCTTTTAAAGCTTGTTTTAGCCCTTCCTCATTTTTAAAGGCAAAAACCTTTACCGGCTGAAGCTCCATAGTGCTTTTATTAAGTTCTATGGTTAAAAGAAGTTGCCCGGTCTCAATATTATCCTTCAGGGTGAAAACATATTTATCAAAACCAATAGCAGAAAGTAACAGGCTATCGCCTTCTTCAATAGTAATCCAGAAACGACCTTGAGTATTACTAACTGTACCTTTTTGGTCTTTGGTATTCAAAATATGTACATAAGGTATGGGCTCTCTGGTTTCGGCATCAACGATTTCTCCGACTATTTCTATATTTCTTTTTTGAGCTAGTACGGGTAAGAAGGAAAGAAACATAAGTAGGAACAATACTACTCATTTCATTTGAGCGCTTACGAAATTGCTCGTTAAAGGATATATGTCAGTTGTTGCACTTTACTTTTATTGTAGACTTAATTACCTTGATCGTGATTTGTTTGAAGCATATATCAATGGCAATCAAAGTTTTGGAGTGAATTTTAAGCCAACTTTGAAAGATTTTTAATCAATCGCTCTACTTGACTATTAGAAATTAGCTAAAAGATATGAAATATTCCTTTTCCATAATACTATTTATAATTGCCTTAGCCGCATCAGCGCAGGAGTTTGACGCACGTTTTAAACTTAAAAACCTGGGAAGAAAAGTAAACACAGGCTTTCATGAAGGGGCGCCGGTGGTTTCTGCAGATGGTAAAACGCTATACTTCTTTGTGAAAAATCATCCTCAAAATGCTTATGGTAAAGATAACAGCCAGGATATCTGGGTATCACATTTAGATGATTCCGGGGTTTGGGGGCCTGCTGAACGCTTAGGGGCGCCATTAAATAATAATAGATCAAATCAGGTATTTACTGTAATGCCAGATGCTAATACTCTGTTGATCATGGGGGGATCCGGTAAGAATTCTGCTGGTTTTTCTTTTACCCATCGTTCAGGAGATTCATGGAGTAAACCAGAAGAAGTAAAAGTGATCGATTTTAAAAAGATGAATAAGGGTAAGTTCTATGGGGCAACCATGTCCGCAACAGGCGACTATATGGTTTTGTATTTCAGCGAAAAGGAAAATTCTACTTTTAGCGATCTCTACCTAACCAAAAGAGAAGGTGACGGCTGGTCTAGACCTATTAAGCTAGCTGCCCCGTTAAATACTAGTCGGGACGAATTCGGACCCTTTTTGGCGCCGGATGATAAGCCCATGTACTTTGCCAGCAACAGAAAAGAAAACAGTGTGGGTGGAATGGATATTTGGAAAACCTGGAGGCTTGATGATAGCTGGTTAAATTGGTCTGAACCTGTGAATGTTGGACGACCCTTAAATACAAGAGCCTTTGACAGCTACATGTCCGTAGATACTCATGGGAATATCTTCACAACTCAATCAGGAAGAACCATTGATGGAGGTAATCTTGATATTTTTCAACTCATTGAGCGACCAATTACCATAACATTAAAAGGTTTTGTATCCGATAAAAAAAGCGGTGATGGTATAGGAGCCCAAATAATTATTTCTAAAGACAATTTAGCTATTGATACCATAAAGGTAGAAAATGGTGAGGGAACTTATAGTACCACAGACATCAAGCCTGAATCTGACTATAGTTTTTTGGTTTCAAGCGAAGGGTATGCGAATACACCTGGTGAGCTTGAAGTAGGTATGGTTATGAACGATACCGTAATGCTAAAAGATTTCATGCTAATACCTCTAAAGAAGAATCCACTTCTCTCGGGTACGGTGTATGATGAAAAAACAAATGAGATTGTACCTGCTTTATTGGAGATCAGAAAAATGGATGGCGAGCGTGTTTATCGTAAGAAGATAGAAACTGGCTATTACGAAGCGGAACTTACTGAAATAAATTGGTATATGATCACAGCCAGCGCTGAAGGGTACATTAATGGGTTGGATAGTGTTGAATATTCCTCTGATGATCAGAGTTTGCTTACCCGGGATATTTATCTTAAGCCCATTGAAGTAGGTACAACGGTACGACTTGAGAATATCTTTTTTGATTTCGATAAGACCACCTTAAAGTCAGAATCTTTTGTGGAGCTGGATAAAGTAGTTGAATTTCTAAACAGCAACCCGTCCGTGGAGGTTGAAATTGCCGGCCATACGGACAGTAAAGGAGGTGATGATTACAATATGAACCTTTCACAAGGCAGGGCAGAGGCTGTTGTCAATTATCTTATCGAAAATGGCATTGAGGGGCTTAGGCTGGTAGCTAAAGGATATGGTGAAACCGTGCCGCTACAGTCAAATGAAACTGACAAAGGCAGGGCCTTTAACAGGCGTGTGGAGTTTACGGTATTGAAGAAGTAGCCTTCAGAAGGACATAAATACATACAGTTGAATAGCAAGTGCAAAGCATACGGCTATGGCAAATGTAAGCTTGTTATGACTTTTCTTTTCAGTGTAATAGTATCCGATAAGAAATAGAACGATGGCCGGAATCAGGTATATGAAAACTCTATAAATGCTGTAAGCGGGTTTCAAATCAATAACTTGATTAGGTAACTCAAAGCGCGCGTAGATCAGGGTGCCTAAAATAGGGGTATAAGCAAGTTTAGCGCTCTTTAGCCCAACGATTAGCGCACTTTCATGAATTTTTGCGCGTAATCTAAACTTAGAAAAAACAACCTCATTATATCTATATACAGACCGGCCGTAACGATCCGTTTCAATAACCTTATATACGCCTTTGACTTCCTGAAGGATATAGCTTCTTGGAAGAAGATAGTCCGTTGCCAGCAAAATGTTAAAACCAAGTATCCCCAAAGCCAGGTAATTGAAATAGCGATAGATTTGAAAAAGAATTCGTTTTTGTTCTTTCTCGGCTTCTTTAGCTTTCTGAAAAGCATAAGCTCGGGCGCGCTCTTTCCATTCTTCGTAAGGGTTAGTTGGTGCATGAGTCTGATAGGTTTTTGGTGTGCTTTCTATGGAAGACGTACCTACTTCTATCAAAAATTTATAAGCCTCATGAACTTTAATAAACTTATGCTTGGCGTCTGCAGATTTGTTTTTGTCAGGATGGTACTTCTTTGCGAGTTTTCTAAAACTACGCTTAACTTCTTCCTGGCTTGCACCTCTGTTGAGGCCTAGAACTTGCAGATATTCATCTACCATTTATTCGCATTAACGTTGATCCCATCGCTCATCTTCCAGCTTGAGCAAATCGCTATGAATTTGATCTTAACCATAAATATCATCTCTGAATTGTAATTCATCGTTGGTATCTACCCATGCTGTAAGGTATACCACATTGACAGCAACTTTTTTAGTTAATGAAACACTCTCCGGCTTAGATGCTTTCATAGGTTCTCCAATAGTATTTATATCCCATTCTCTGTCATCCAGCATGTACTTTGCCAGCAGTTCCGGGTTCTCCACACTTATAGATGAGAAGTTGAACGGACGGAATGAGAAATCAAAAAGAGCAGGGTTGGCTACATCACAAATGTAAAGGCCTTCTTTGTTCGGCAGGGCAAACTTTATCTTACCACTCTTGACATCACTTGAACTGGGAACATCTAGCGCCCTGAATTTAGTGTTGATCATATCAACATTATTCCACTGTACGGAATTTATATCGATCGGATTTTCACCTTTCACATCTTTTCTAGCGTACAGTTTAAAACCCAATTGCTCTAAATAATTAGGATCCTTTTTAGCCTTGGGTAAAACTTGTCTGTTAAAACTGATATCCGGTACAAACCAGCTCGGACTAAAAGTGATATATTCAATTTGATCGCTAAGAATAGGTGTTTTACTCATTCTTTTGCCGACAATGGTCTTAAATGATTTAATTTCCTTTGATTTTTTATATAGGGTAAGTTTAAAATCAGGAATATTTACAACAATTGACTTTTCACTTTCGGGTTCGAAAATCCATTTTAACCGTTCAAGGTTAATTCTAATTTGATCAATTCGATCTTCAATCGGCACATTAAGTTCATCAATGGTCTCTTTATTAAGAATGCCATTATCTTTTAAGTCATGTCTCCTTTGAAAATTGCTCATACTTTTTTGCAAATCTTCGTCATATATCAGACTTTTTGAAGTAGCCCTTAACCCTTTACTACTGTAATCGCCGGAATAGAATAACCTGTCTCGCAGTATGTATATAGCCTCGTGTGTTTCCTCCGGGTTGATATAGAGCGTATCAGGAAGGGTGTTCCATCCCCCTTCATTTCTTAACGCTAAATAGCTCTGTAGCTTCTTTTGAATCGCCTTACACTCATCACTTTTTGGGGTAACTATTTTTATAGCCTCCTTAAAGGTTTTTCCTTTCATGTAAGGTGCAAGTTCAATGTACCTTTTGCTGAGTTGCCAATTTTCTCCTAAAGGAAGCGAGTCTATTTGACCATGGTGTAAATCATGGGCATACGCCATGTACGCTGAACTCAATTTTATGTCTAATTGGATGAGCTTGAGAATATCAATTTCCTGGTGGTATAAATAGGTATTATCAAACTGAGCAAAGAGCGAGTCTGATAGATAATGATCCGAGTTCAGCCCGTGTTCCCTGCATTCCGCTATTTCATTCAGTAAATCTTTGGCGTCACTGTTTGGAGCGGTTAGTGTAGTCCAAATCAAGCTGTAATCGTTGTATCGGTAAAGATCTTTTACCTCTTGCTGGAGTTTCTTCCTAGACGATGGGCTTATTTGATCAAGTTGCTTTATTGTATCAACGCAGGAAAGTAAATACTGCTGAATAACCTCTAAAGGTAAGTCTTTAGCATAGCCAAGAAAAGCATCGCCTTCAGGCCGGATCGTCCTATTGGTTTTATCTATAGCCGTTTGCTGTGCGCATCCAGCGGCTATAAAAATCGCAAGGCAGAGGAAGCGATTGACTGATTTCATCTGAATCCAGAATCAAATTAACTATAAAGGTAATATTTTTAGGATTTGACTTCCCCGGTTTTAGTTAGCATTACAATAATATTTTGTAGTTGACTTCGGGGATCTTTTTTATTCGATCCAAAAGCTCATTATTGGGATTGATTTTATACTTTCTTGACATTAACTCAACAGTGATGTCCTCGGTAGGATCAACTAAATTCATTTGAAAAGAACATTCCCCTTTGAATTGTTGACACAAACTCTCCATTTCCTCTATGATGGACTTAGTTACATCCTGCATTGCCATATTTACAACAACACCTTTAGTTTTCTTATCACGTAAATCATTAAGTAAGTCAATGTTCCGTATTTTGAATTCAAGACGATTATCACCCCATTTTTGCTCTACCACTATACCCTGAATAAATAGAAACCAACCCTGCATGAGATATTCCTTAAATTTGATGTAGTCATCGCCAAAAAGAAAAAAAGTAAAATTACCGTTATAATCTTCCAGAGTTAATGTGCCAAATGGCTTCCCACCCTTGGTAGTGCGGCGAGCAAAAGACGATACGATTCCTGCCAGTCTGATTTCTTTTCCCTTAAGACCGATCAAGTCGTTCATTGCACTTAATTCAGTATTGCAGAAACTATCAATTTCGAACTGAAACTTATCCAATGGATGACCCGATATATATAAACCAACTACTTCCTTTTCAATATTTAGTTTTTCGATATCTCCAAAAGGTTCAATCGGCGTTATTGATGGTTTAGGTGTATCCATTCCGTTACTGCCACCAAATAATGATGCTTGAGCGCTTTCCGCTTCAATTTGCATCTTATTGGCGTATTTGATTACCTTTTCTATCAATGTTTGATCACCTTCCGAGGCGTGTAGATACTGTCTTCTATGATGATCTTCAAAACAATCGAATGCGCCCGACATAGCGAGGCACTCTAAGGTTTTCTTATTCACCTGTCGTAGATTCACCCTTTCTGCAAAATCAAAGATGTCCCTAAATGGCCCATTTGCCTTACGCTCTTCAATGATAGACTCCACTGCAGCCTCTCCAGAGCCCTTTATTGCCCCAAGCCCGAATCGTATTTTTCCCTCTTTGTTTACGGCAAAGTCTTTATAAGACTCGTTAATATGTGGTCCAAGTACTTTGATGCCCAGATTTCGGCATTCTTCCATAAAAAAGGTCACCTTGTCTATCTGGCTCTGGTTGTGAGTAAGCACGGCCGCCATGTATTCTGCAGGGTAATGTGCTTTTAAATAGGCCGTCTGGTAAGCTACTAATGAGTAACAGGTGGAGTGTGATTTATTAAATGCATATGCGGCAAAAGCTTCCCAATCTTTCCAAACTTTCTCTAATACTTTAGGGTCATGTCCTCGCTCTTTACCACCGTCAATAAATTTGGGCTTCAACTTTTCCAGCAGAGCGAAGATTTTTTTACCCATGGCCTTTCTTAGCACATCGGCATCACCCTTTGAAAAACCAGCCAATTTTTGTGATAGAAGCATTACCTGCTCCTGGTAGACCGTAATACCGTATGTTTCAGCCAGGTTTTCTTCCATATCTGCGATATCGTAGCTGATCTCTTCATCGCCGTGCTTTCTTGCAATGAAGTTAGGTATGTATTCCATTGGCCCCGGACGATAGAGTGCATTCATGGCTATCAGGTCTTCAAATTTATCTGGTTTGAGGCCCCGTAAATGTTTCTGCATTCCTGGCGACTCAAATTGGAAAGTCCCGTTAGTTAGTCCTTTTTGATACAACTCATAGGTAAGTTGATCGTCCAGAGGGATTTCATCAATATCAATGACAATTCCATGGCGCGCTTTGATAATTTTTAAAGCTGATTTAATAATCGTTAGTGTCTTGAGGCCGAGAAAGTCCATCTTGAGCATGCCTGCATTTTCTACAACACTATTGTCAAATTGTGTTACCAGCATTTCACTGTCGCGGGCTGTTGATACCGGAACAAACTTGGTGAGGTCATCAGGGGTGATAATCACCCCACAAGCATGAGTACCAGTATTACGTACAGACCCCTCAAGAGTCTTGGCTTGATTCAGCACTTTAGCTTTAAGGTCACTACCTTTTCTAATCTCTTCAAGGTCTTTTACCTCCTTAAAGGCCTTATCTAAAGTTGTACCGGGTCTTTCGGGTACAAGCTTCGCTAGGTCGTTTGCCTCCATCAATGGAAGCTCCATTACTCTTGCTGCATCCCTAATACTTGATTTGGCTGCCATTGTACCGTATGTAATGATCTGTGCAACCTGGTTTTTACCGTACTTGTCAATCACATATTGGATTACCTTATCACGTCCCTCGTCGTCAAAATCGATATCGATATCTGGCAGCGAAACCCTGTCCGGGTTAAGAAACCGTTCAAATAGTAGATCATATGCAATAGGGTCGACGTTTGTGATACCAATACAATAGGCAACTGCACTACCTGCTGCGGAACCTCTTCCCGGACCTACGGAAACACCCATTTCCCGTGCTTTCTTCGTAAAATCCTGTACAATAAGGAAATAACCAGGATAACCTGTATTTGCTATAGTCTCAAGTTCAAAATTCAGTCGCTCAGTAATTTCATCGCTTAGCACATCGTACCGTTCTTTAGCTCCCTCAAAAGTGAGGTGCTTCAGGTAGGCATTTTCTCCTCGCTTACCTCCGTCTTTATCATCTTCTGTATCTTTAAATTCATCGGGAATATTAAATGCTGGAAGTAATACATCACGGTCAAGCTTGTATTCCTCAATTTTTTCAATCAATTCATGGAGGTTTTTTATAGCCTCTGGAATGTCGCTAAAGAGCATTTTCATCTCCTCTTGCGATTTAAAATAATATTCGTTGTTCCTAAAGCCAAACCTAAAGCCTCGTCCCCGGCCGATGGGTGTGGATTTCATTTCACCTTCCTTGACGCACAGCAGCACGTCATGTGCCTCTGAATCTTCCTGGTTTAGGTAATAGACATCATTGGCGGCTATCACTTTTACGTTGTACTTTTTGGCAAAACCAAGGAGAACATCGTTAACGCGATTCTCTTCTTCCAAATTATGTCGAATTAATTCAACGTAAAAATCATCTTTGAATACCTCCAGGTACCACTGAAAGGCCTTTTCTGCCTGATGCTCCCCGACATTTAGAATTAAAAAAGGTATTTCTGAATAAAGCCCTCCGGTAAGCGCTATAACACCTTCGGAATATTGATTAATCAGCTCTTTATCTATCCTTGGATATATGCCGTAAAGGCCCTCCACGTACCCGATAGAACTGAGTTTAGCCATATTATGATAGCCCGTTTTGTTCTTTGCCAACAACAACTGGTTAAACCTCCTATCCGGATTGTCTTTTGTGAATTTTAGCTTTAACCTTTCTTCTGCTACATAAAACTCACAGCCTACTATGGGTTTGATCTCGTTGTTTAATGCCTCGCGAACAAATTTGAAGGCGCCAAACATATTACCAAGGTCGGTGAGCGCTACCGCCGGCATACTATACTCCTTGGCTTTTGCAATAAGTCCTTTTATGTTTGGTACGGCTTGCAGTACTGAATATTGAGAATGTACATGAAGATGGACAAAAGGTTCTTCTATCGTCTGGGCAGCCATACGGTCCCCGCCAAGATCAGCGGAAGCAGACTTATCTTGCTTGGCAAAATTGGCGTCGTCCAGCTCTGGAGCTTCATAGGTTATTTCCTCAAAAGGTGTTCCATCAATAGGTTTTACTACCTTTTCATGGATCAGTCCGAAAAAAGCCTTTGAGGTCGCATCTACATCGTAGGCGGCATCATGTGCATCATTGAAGGGTTCCCCAAAGAGCTTTTCATAGAGTTCGATTAGATTTGACGATTTAAGTTATCCTCCAATCCCACCGGCCAGCTGGCAGTACTCTTTCGAGACTTCTGCCGTATCTATTTTCTGAAACTCCTGAAGTTCGTTGCCTTTTTCCGTATTATTAATACGTACGAATTCTGCACCAACAATCCTGTTATCAAAGTCTATATTATGCCCAATTATAGTTTGCGCCTTACCAAGATCTTCCGCAAATTTTGCGAGCGCTTCTTTTAGCTCATGACCCTCAGCCAAAGCGCGCTTTGTGGAGATACCATGAACTTTCTCAGCGTTAAATGGAATAGTAAAACCTTCAGGCTTTATAATAAAATTCCCATTAGAGATGAGCCCACCTTTGTTATCATGCAGTTGCCAGGCGATCTGAACAAGGCGCGGCCAGTTATCTAGGTCAGTAATTGGGGCAGTATAATTGTGTGGTAACCCTGTGGTTTCCGTATCAAAGATTAAATACATATAAGACGTAGGTAGTGGTTATTGGAACATAAATTCCGGCTTTAAAGATCGTTAAAATGGATGGATTAACCGAGGGGTTACAAGGGAAAGCGGATCATCATTTTACGGGTATGTAAACCACCTTCTTGGTTTCGAAGAAGTCCTCTTCGAAATGATCCGAAAGATGAAAGAGCTGATATTTTTTTTTGGCTTCTTTCAGTTCTTCAGTAAGGTCACCACCTTTTAAATAAAGAATGCCGTTGGCTAACTCATTAAAAGGTTCTCCCTCAAACTTGTTTTTTATCCAATGGTAGAATGGCTTTAGACGTGTGACCGCCCTGCTTACCACAAAGTGATATTTACCGGACGCTTGCTCCGCTCTGGAATGCTGTGCCGTCAAATTTGAAAGTCTAAGTTCTTTGGCTATATGCTGAACGACTTTTATTTTTTTTCCAATAGAATCTACTAAATGAAATTGACTACCAGGAAATAGAATGGCCAGCGGAACTCCTGGAAAACCGCCACCGGTACCTACATCGAGAATCCTCGTTTCAGGCTTAAAATCGATGACTTTGGCAATTCCAAGAGAATGGAGAACATGTCTTGTGTAAAGTTCATCAATGTCTTTTCTAGAGATGACGTTGATTTGTTGATTCCAGTGCCTGTAAAGCTGATCAAGTAATTCGAACTGTTCGTTTTGTGCTAAAGTAAGATGAGGAAAGTATTTAGAAATTATTTTGACTGACATCTGGTTCTGACCCGGATTTAAACTTGTGGGGGCTATATTTTTCTCCAGCTCTATCCAATAAGATCACTTACTAGGATCTCTTTTTGACAGAAACTTAAACTTACCAAGTCTTCAGGATAGAATAATTCGATTTTCTTATACCCACCTTTTGCCGGGACGGTATGTACTTCTATTTCTTTTGAATCCAGCTTCAAAATCCAGTATTCAGGGATCCCTGCGGAGCCGTAAAGCGGTACTTTTACTTCTTTATCATAATGGTAGGTAGTATCTGAAACTTCAATGACTAATAAAGTATCATCACCTCCGGGATGAATATCAGCGTAATAATCTCTTCTGGGCTTCAACACAGAAATATCTGGTTCAGGTTCGTTTAAGTCATTGATATAAACAGGGTTTTGGACTCTTAAGATTGCTGTATTGCTAACTATTTTTACGAGTAAATTTGTTAGCTTGTCCACGATTGCAGCGTGCTTTGTTCCTATTGGACTCATTTCTAATATTTCACCCTGGATTAATTCAACCTTGTCTTCTGAAGTCAGAATACCAGCCTCTGCCATAACGTGGTATTCATTTACAGATATTAATCTTTTTGATAGTTGAACTTCCATAGTTTAACTAACTAATTGATCAACTCTAATTTCACTTTTGCAAAAACCCATGGGAATAGAATCGCTTTTGTCAAAAATTTCCATTTTTTTATATCGTCCATTAGAGGGGTGCGTGTATACTTCAATCTGCTCAGCAGCTAAATTTACTATCCAGTATTCAGGAATACTACCGACAGCATAAAGCGGGAGCTTAACTTCTTTGTCAACTTGGTAAGTAGTATCAGAAACTTCAATAATCAGATAAATATCATCAGGTAATATTGCGTGATTGTCGTAAAAATCCTTTCTCGTTTTTAAAATGGCCACATCAGGTTCAGGTTCATTCAGATCATTTATGTTAATTGGGTTCTGTACGCTGATTAATGCTTTGTTGCCGAACAATTCCTTAAGGTTGTTTTCTATTTTTATAACTGTAGATCTATGTTTTTTTCCTATTGGACTCATTTCTAAAATTTCACCGTGGATTAATTCCACCCGATCATCAGTTGTAAGTATACCAGCCTCTGCCATGGTATGGTATTCATCAACGCTGATAAGCCTTTTTGCTAATTGTACTGCCATTTCCAGATCATTTAACCTAAAAGTACAACAAAATTAGCTGCGAAGAGATTTGCCTAACTCTTTTTCAAGTAAAATTCTGTGTTCATTCACATTGCCTTTATGCTCAACTTCAATGATTTGAAAACCCGATTTTATGGCAAACAATAGCATTGGCATAAAACTATTCCTCGTTTTTACTCTGACCTTTTGAAAACCTTGATGTCCGGCCCAATCTTCCTGTTGTTCTGCCAGTAAACGCGCAACACCTTGCCGTCTATATCCGGGTAGTATTCCCCCAAACCAGGAATAAAAAACTTCTGAATTCAGTGAATACCCTAGCTTAAATCCGATAGGTTTCCGGTCGTAGTAGGCAACAAGTACTAAGCTCTTGACGCCTGTTAACCTTGCTTCATAGTCTTTAAGTGAATAAGGATTAATAAACTCCGGAATTTGCGAAGCAAGCGAAGTAACCTCCCCAAGCGTACCTTCCTTAACGACAACGCAGCTTCGAGACAAAGCCCTAAATATGTTCCTTCTTATTTTTAACTAAGTCGTACATCAGTTCACGCGCTCTGTGTAATTGTGCCTTAACCGTACCTAGAGGCGCGTCGAGCTCTTGGGCGATCTCTTCGTAAGATAACTCATCGAAGTAACGAAGTTTAACCAAACGCTGATACTTAGCTGGTAGCTTAGTGACAAACAACTGGATTAACTCAATCTTCTGACTCTTAATAGCCTCCTCCTGTGGGTTCAAATTTTTATCCTCTACATCTATTTGAACAGCTTCGCCACTGTCATCCGTATAGGACGTATCTAAACTCATGGTCTCAAGCCGCTTTTTACGTATGAAATCAATAGCATTGTTGGTAGCAATCCTGAAAAGCCACGTACTGAAAGTATAATCTTTTTTGAAGCGTGCCAAATTTTTAAAGGCCTTAGCAAACGCTTCTATAGTGAGGTCCTCAGCGTCATCCACATTTCTCACCATTTTAAGCACCATATGATAAACAGGCCGTTTATAACGATCCATCAGCATAGCAAAAGCCTGCTCATCATCTTCTTTAACCGCCTGATCTATTAGTTTAAAATCTTCGAGAGCCTTATCTGAGAATTGTTTTTTTAAGTCCATTTAACACGTTTAATAAATAAGGCCATAATTCCAACAGAAGTGAAGTATGCTACAAAAATACAATCTAAAGCTATTAAACCCCATAACTCGAACCTTTCTCCCAGCTTTAGACATGAACGCTTAAACGTTAAGTATAATATTAAGGTTCTTATAAAAAAACTTCCTGTTACTAAGTATAGTTCAATTCTAAGTATAGCTAAGGAGATAAACAACACCCACGACAACAAGAGGCTTAATGACCAAACCGAAAGGCCAATTTTACTTTTAAATGTATAGTGCCGACCTACAGAAAGATGCCTGAGCTTTTGGATAAAGAAATTCTTGATTGAAGTCTTAGGTCTTGAAATGGTTAAACTATCTAAACCTATTTCGACAGTTGTATTCTGTTTAGAGGCATTTTTTTGAATAAATAAATCATCGTCTCCACCAATGATATCCTGATAACCGTTGAATCCTTTGGAATCTAAAAATAAAGATTTTTTATACGCTAAATTACGGCCCACGCCCATGTAAGGTACCCCAAAACCGGCGAACCCTATATATTGCATTCCTGTCCATAAGGTTTCAAACCGTATAAAGTAGTTCAGAAACCCAGGTAATTTTTGATAGCTTGAGTATCCCAGCACAATATCGTGATCTTTCAAACCGGCCTGTATCTTTATTAGCCACTTTCCAGAAGCTGGAAGACAATCAGCATCGGTAAATACCAGATCCTCATTTTTGGCTGCTTTAATCCCAAGAGTCAAAGCATATTTTTTTCTATTGATATGATTAGGAGTATTTTCAATGTGAACGATCTTCTATGACTGAAAATGCTGCTCTTGCTCATCGAGGTATTCTCTGGTTCCGTCGGTGGATTGATCATTTACAATCACAATTTCAAAGTTCTTATGTGATTGATTAAAAAGTGAGGGGATCAGTTTTTTGAGGTTATCAAGCTCATTTCTTGCACATATGATCACCGATAGGGGTTGATGGGTTTCCGGGGGCTTTTTGTTCCCAATTTTATTGAAGCCTGCCATTATTAAAACTAAGTAGGTGATTTGAAAAACTATGGCAAGCGAGAAGATGATAAGTAACGTGGTTTGAAGCATTTTGATCTTGGTGAGCGCAAATATAAAGAAGTAGTCAATCTGCTTTGCCTGGTGTGTAGTGTTCTTAATAAAAGCTACTTTTGCGGCCGATTATGAAGTTTAGCATTCAGGCCAAAGATAAAGGTTCAAGAGCAAGATCAGGTGAAATAATAACTGATCATGGTACTATTAAGACACCTATTTTTATGCCTGTAGGAACTGCCGGATCGGTGAAGGCAGTTCACCAAAGAGAGTTGAAAGAGGACATTGAGGCCCAGATCATTCTAGGGAACACATACCATTTATATCTACGGCCTGGTTTGGATATCATAGAAGGGGCGGGTGGTCTACATAAGTTTAATGGCTGGGACAGACCAATTCTGACGGATAGCGGTGGCTATCAGGTTTATTCCCTTGCAGATTCAAGAAAGATCAAAGAGGGAGGGGTAACGTTTAAATCTCACATCGACGGATCTAAACATGTATTTTCACCTGAAGCAGTAATGGATATCCAGCGTACAATTGGTGCAGATATTATTATGGCCTTTGATGAATGCACTCCTTATCCTTGTGAATATGGTTATGCCAAGGATTCTATGCATATGACTCGCCGCTGGTTAGAAAGGTGCTGTAATCGTTTCGATGAAACAATAGGTAAGTATGGATACACCCAGGCCTTATTTCCGATAGTGCAGGGTAGTGTTTATAAAGATCTTCGTATACAATCTGCAGAAACGATTACTTCATTTGAGCGAGAGGGGAATGCTATAGGAGGTCTGTCAGTAGGTGAACCTGCTGAAATGATGTACGAAATGACTGAACTTGTTTGTGATATTTTACCTTTTGACAAACCCAGGTATCTAATGGGTGTAGGAACACCAGCAAATATATTGGAATGCATAGCCCTGGGTGTGGATATGTTTGATTGTGTCATGCCAACCCGAAATGCAAGGAATGGCATGCTTTTTACTACTGAAGGGATTATTAATATCAAGAATAAAAAGTGGGAAAGTGATTTTACCAATATAGATCCAAACCTGGGTGGATACGTAGATACTTTCTACAGTAAGGCTTATTTACGGCATTTGATTATGAGTAAAGAAATTCTGGGAGCACAGATAGCGAGTATTCATAATCTGCGTTTTTACTTATGGCTCGTAGGACAAGCTAGAGTGCAGATAGAACAGGGCACATTTTTTGATTGGAAGGAGCGAATGGTGAAAAAAGTGAGTAATCGGTTATGAAACTGATCGACAAGTATATATTAAAAAAGTTTCTGGGGGCGTTTGTATTTACCGTACTCATAATTGTGTCGGTGATTCTGGTTATTGACGTCACTGAAAAAACAGATAAATTCGTCAAGGCCGGGGTTTCAACCGGAGAAATACTCTCCTACTATCTGGACTTCATCCCCTGGATAGCCAATTTTATTACTCCTCTAACCACTTTTATTGCTACTGTATTCATTACTGCTCAGATGGCGGGACGTACCGAAATAGTTGCTATTTTAAGCAGTGGAGTTTCTTTCAGGCGAATGCTCCTGCCTTACTTTATTGGAGCTTCTGCCATTGCAACCTTAAGCTTTGTACTCACTGGCTGGATCATCCCCAACTCAAATAAATCTCGTTTGGCATTTGAAATAGAGCACCTGAAGAGTAAATTTTATTACAATGAAAGAAACATCCATCTGCAGGTAGCTCCCAATACTTATTTGTACATGCGAAGCTATAATAACCAATCAAATGTAGGTTACAACTTTACTCTTGAGCGTGTAGAAGGCACCCAGCTGAAGGAAAAACTTTCTGCAAACCGCATTTCTTGGGATAATAACAAGGAAAAGTGGAAACTCACCACTTGGAAAACCTTGAGTATAGACAGCGCTTTAGAAACGTTAGACAAAGGCAAGGAAATGGACACCACATTGGCAATCCACCCCAGCGAGTTTGAAAATAATTACAGAAATTATGATGGCATGACCATCGATGAACTGAATGGAGAAATTGATAAACTTACGTTGCGAGGCGCTAGTAATGTAGAAATATATCAAGTTGAAAAATACACTAGGTTTACGTCACCGTTTGCCATACTCATACTCACATTTATGGGTGTTATCGTCTCGTCCAAAAAAACTAGGGGTGGTGCCGGTTTTCAGATAGCTTTAGGGTTCTTACTTTCCTTTTTATTTATCATCTTTTTTATTCTGAGTAAATCTATAGCAGAGGCAGGTAATATGCATCCTATGCTGGGGGTTTGGATCCCAAACATTGTATTTGGAGGGATAAGTTTGCTTATGTACAAGTATGTGCCCAGGTAATTACAATCTTCACTTAACAATTAACAATTTGTTAAGTGAAGATTGTTAATTGCAATAATGTCTACTAACCGTGACTATATTCAACTACACTTCATTGTTTTCCTCTGGGGGTTTACCGCCATTTTAGGTTTGTTGATTTCTATACCGTCAGTAGAACTGGTGTTTTGGCGCACCTTGTTGGCGGCGATAGGGCTTGGGTTATTATTGTTATTTAGGAAGCGGAACTTCAGGCTTGGCTACAAGGAGATCCTTAAGATAATGGCTACTGGGGTTCTTATTTCATCACATTGGATCCTTTTTTTTGCTTCTGCACGGGTTTCAACAGCTTCAGTTTGCCTTGCTGGAATGGCTACATGTTCACTTTGGACCAGCTTTTTAGAGCCGGTAATGAATAACCGTAAAGTAAAATTGTTTGAAGTAGGCCTGGGTTTATTGGTTATTATTGGGCTTTACATCATTTTCAGGTTTGAATTTAACTATGCACTTGGACTGTTCATGGCCCTGGCTTCTGCCTTTCTCGCTTCGTTGTTTACAGTAATAAATGGACAATTTATACATAGGTATAATCCCTATATGATCACTTTTTATGAGATGATTGGAGCATGCCTAGGGACAGTCATTTTCTTCCCGGTTCATATGCAGGTTTTTACCAATGGGGAGCTAGAGTTATTTCCCACCGGTTTAGATTGGCTGTACATTCTGCTTCTGGCGTGGGTATGCACCGTTTATGCCTATTCTGTATCTGTAGAGTTGATGAAAAGGCTTTCCGCTTTTGCTGTTAACCTAGCTGTAAACCTGGAACCGGTTTATGGTATTATCTTGGCGCTCATCGTCTTCGGAGATAAAGAACAAATGCAGCCCGGTTTTTACCTGGGAACAGGAATGATTTTGCTTTCAGTATTGTGTTATCCTGTTCTTAATCGCCTATTTAGACGTAAGAAACTAGTCTAGGAATCCGGACCAACTCAGTTGGCCTTTAAGAGAGCTTAAATCCACTTCATTTTCAAACAATGCGTATACAGCCGAACCTGATCCTGTCATACTCGAGTATAAGGCTCCAAGGCCATACAGTTGCGTCTTAATATGTTTGATCTTTGGATGTTGCGGAAAAACCGATTTCTCAAAATCATTAATTAACTCATTTCTCCATTTCATGACAGGTTGTTTAAGTAAGTTCTGCAAGTTGTTATCCGCTGAGGTAGGGGAGACTCCGCTATAGGCCTGAGCTGTAGACACATGAATACCCGGTGAGATAAGCGCCAGGTACATCCCTTTTAGACTAATATCAAGTGGTTTAAGAGTAGTTCCTGTATCACTGGCAATAACTGGAATGTTACGAACAAAGAAAGGACAATCACTTCCTAACCTTGCAGCATATGTTTCCAGCGCTTCCGTCTGAAGGTTAAGATTGAAAATCTCATTCAGCATATTGAGCGTGAACGTGGCATTGGCACTTCCACCCCCAAGGCCAGCCCCAATTGGTATCACCTTGTGTAGATGAATTTTTACATTGCCGATGCCGTGATTGGTCTTGAGCATTTCAAACGCCTGAATACACAAATTACCTGAACCAGGAATTGATAATCCGGAGCTTTTAAATTCAAACTGCTCAGAAGTTACAATCTCCAAAACATCGGCGAAGGGTACAGGGTAGAAACAGGAGTGGATATTATGATAGCCATCCGGTCTTTCAGAAAGAATATATAGACCCAGGTTTATTTTTGCATTGGGGAATGTTACCATAACAATGGTTATTTTTTAATAGTTATTGAGTTCTAAAATCAACAAACTAACCCAATAAATAATAACGATTAACCATT
The DNA here is from genome assembly GCA_937899105.1 of uncultured Flammeovirgaceae bacterium. Taxonomy (GTDB): domain Bacteria; phylum Bacteroidota; class Bacteroidia; order Cytophagales; family Cyclobacteriaceae; genus Fulvivirga. Next base: position 35,251 of record CALBPF010000226.1, read on the forward strand.
ATCTAATGAGATTAACTCCACCCCTGCGTTCAATGAGGCCTTTTTCCGGCTCAAACTGACTTCTAAATTCAACCTTATATGCATATGCACCGCCAGGTAGTGGTCTGCCGGGGTCGTTATCATATCCGCCGTTCCAACCGGTAGTTTGCATTTCCTGGAGATTACTTGATTGAAAGATCATTTCCCCCCATCGGTTAAAGATATATATTTGGAAATCTTCCGATTCAACCAAAAATGGGAATACAATGAATTGTTGATTAAGTTGTATCTGACTATTTGGGTAAAAAGCCGTAGGCGCATTAATACGACCTTCACAATCTTCAACAATGTCAATGGCGGCGTCTGTGGTACAGCCGGAAATATTAGTTAACACGGCAGATATGGGTTGATTAATTGCCACTATGAAAACGCTACCATCGGGTGAAAAGAAGTAATCATTAGGAAAATTTGTATCTCCCGATGCCGAAGTCTGAATTATTTCCACGCCATCACGATCAAACCACTGTACCTGACTAAAGCCATTAGGCTGATTGTCTAGGAAGGCAAATCTTCTGGCAGAATCTAACTCAAAGGGGCATAAGGCAAATCGTGGAGGATACGGGTTTGGAGAGGAGGTATCAAACGACACAGTGATAGGAGCGAAGTTGGTACAAGGACCGGTGAGTGTTCCGGGGGCTACAACGGCATAGTTGAAAGTAGTACCTCCAGTGCCTGGATTTTCTACTACAATTGAATCATTGTTACCTATAACTCTAAAATTAGACGCTGCTACATCTGAGATAGTATTACCAATTATTTCTCGTAACTCTATTAGGGCAGAACCATCCGTAGTCACATCAATAGCTATTTCATTTACATCACAGGCGGAGTAAGGCCCGGGATCAATAGTAAGACTTATGGTTGCCGGTATGGTGATCGTGCCGTTGTCCACGACGGTACAACCATCAGCATTATTTAATACTTCAATGAAGTAATCACCGGCATTAATGGGATTAGTAGTCGTCCTTGTTTCATCTCCACTGTCGACAGGTACATTGTCGGATTGCCGTGTGACGGTCCAATCAAAATCTGTAGGTACGCCTGTACCACCAAAAGTAAAGGAAAGCGTTCCATTTTCACCATTGCAGTCAGCTTGTGTAGCTTCGTTTAGGGAAACGGTATAGCTAGTAGGGTCGTCAACAGTGAAGGGGAATGGTTGTACACATCCGGTAGCGTCAATTGTAACATTTAGCGTATAAAACCCGGCGCCAAGATTTGGGATCACCACTCCAGTCTGTGGGCCTGTGAGCACAGTACTAGGGACACTGATAGGACCTGAAACGGAGTAGGTTAAGGCTCCTGCATCATTGAAATCCACGGTGGCTGATCCGGTAAATTCCCCGCAATTGCCCGGGGGAGTGGTACCAACGATAACGGCATCAGGAAGTGGGTTCACTGTGAAATTACTGATTTCAGGATTGTTGGCTGCCGGAGAGTCTACTGTGGAGCAATTATCCAGAATGAAAAAGCGTACCTCATAAACACCGGCAGTCTGCGTACCAGTGAATATCCAGGTAGGATTAGCTACATCAAGCGTAGGTGATTGACTCACAACACCATTTGGGTCTTCTACCTGAATAGCATAAAATTCGATGACAGCGTCAGGTAGTGGATTAGAAACAGTGAATGTAATCTGCTCATTTAAGCAGGCGTCAGCAACAGTAATTCCGGGGGTAGGGGTAGATGACCCTTGAAAGTTGATAAAATTGGGTAGCCCAATTCTACTTGTAGCCCCAGCTCCAATATTAGGAAAGTCAGGAGTTGCCAGATTATAGGCGAATTCTGTGGTGGGATCCTTTGTGACGGGTGCAACCGTTGGGTTACCTATGCTTGCCAAAGTACCGGCGCCTTCATTTGCAATATAAATTGTTCCGTTAGGGCCCTGCTGCAAAGCCCCCAAATCTATTCCCGATTCCTCCGCTACTAGCACTCTGGTGGCGTTCATGGCGGCTTCATCGAATAGCTCTGTAGGTGTGACCGTATTATCGATTAGATCCCACCAAAATATTTTGGTTCCACCGTTGGAATTTCGAAGAGTAGCAAAGACTTTTTCGTTGTCAGGGGAGAATTCAACACCGTATACCTGCCCGGTTTCAGGTGTCAGATCTAAAGTGGCTACTTCTGTAATTGCGCCTGTGGCCGGATCAAAATCAAACAACTCCACAAAATTTTGATTGATACCTTCTGAAAGGGCCACCGCTATTCTGTTATCGCCGGAAAGCTTCATGTAACCCTGTCCGGCTGTATTTGTAAAAGGATGTATCCTTCCTACGTTAGAAATTATAGGCGCGCCGATACCCTGGGCAGTTATTGGATAAACTCTGAAGTTGTTGTTGCCATATTCATGAATAATCACATTGTTAGCATTTCCGGTTATTCGCTCAGAATTACAGTTGAAAAGGGTTGTAGTTACTACATTATTTGCCGCATCTCGTATTAAATCTCCTCCTCCATTTAGTTCTTTTAAATCATAAACGGCATATGAGAAATCATATATACCGCTGCCCGTTTGATCTGGTACTTGTTGGGTAAAGAATACGTAATATAGTGTGGCGTCAGCAGGATTTTCCACTATTAAAACGGATTGAGAGGCCTGATCGTTTCCTCCTAGATCGCTAGTGATCAATGTGTTGTCACGATTATATACTTGCATGCCATCGCTGTAAATGAGTGGGTCTCCATTACCATCGCAGTAGACCGCTGCGCCGGCAGGAGCGTTATCATTTAAATTACCACCATTAAATTCGGCGCCTCCTGGATCAATCGGTGTGATTGGGCCTGGATTATCGACATCAAAAAGTGGGTTAAAATCCAAGCCGGCGTTGTTGCCGAAATACCACACAAAGGCAAATGTATTTTGTGTGCCGTATTCAAACACTTGCTGTTCCAAATAGGCTTCGCATCCTGTACTTGGGTCTGTTGCTACAACATAATACGTCCCCGGCTCTTCAAAAACACCTGTGCCACTCGCTTCGGCCGGGGTTTGATTTGACCAGCGAAGCGTTGCTCCGGTCGCATTTTGTCCCTGTGCTGTAGCCGTGTAAGTCACCGGAAAATCTTCCGGGCACCAATATTGTTGCTGGGGATCGACCTGAATAGTAAGATCAAAGTCAATGATGTCAACTGTGTTAGTCGCCGAGAGTGTGTCACCATTAATAACCACGCGCATGACTACATTGAATGTACCGGCCGCAGTATAAGTATATTGAGGACTTACAGCATTCGATGTTCCGGCCATATCGCCGAAATCCCAGAATATGGACTCAATATCCGGAGTAACCTGTGGGAAAAAGTAAGTAGGTACATTAGCACAGGTTCCCGAAAACTCAAAGTCAGCTGTTTCCAGCAAATTGTAGGGGGGCAGGAAAGCAGGGAATTGATTGGCTAAAAAGTCAATATCACCAAATGGCTGAGCTGCATATAGAACTTGAAGAATGTCGTTATTATCAGGATTTTCGATACGACCAACTTGAAACTCACCGTCCGAAGCTGCCTCGTAAATATGGTATATGAAACCGTCAGGGGCTTTTTCCAAACCGAAGCTAGTTTGAATATCAGCAGTGATGACGATTTCGGATACAACCGGCGTTTGGGTAATATCGATTTTGATGATTTCATCAGTTGCTACGCCAAAATTCCCTGAAATGTAGAGAGAATCTCCACTGGTAGTCCACTCGGTGTCATAGACCCTAATATTGGTTAGAGCGGATAGATCGAAACCGGCATCACTCAGTGTGCCGGTTGTAGTATCTATATCAAGAATGAAAATATTTTCACCCGGGTTTGAGGGTGATAGTGAGATTCTGTTTGTGCCCTCATGATAAGAAAAGTTAGCAATAGATGTAGGCGCTCCTGCGATGTTGGTGGCAGTAATAGGTGTACTTATGCCTGTAGCATCAATTTGGGTAATGTTAAAATCACTTGTTCCTAAATTATGTGTAATCAACCAAAAGCCGTCTCTTGTAGCATTTGAAACTATGATCATTCCCTCCGATAAAGTACCGGCGGGCAGGTTTGTTGTTTGATTGGTACTCGTCAAATTTCCATCAGATGGAAACGGGAACGTTGTAGCAAACGACGCACTTTGGTCAAAAACAGAACTGGCTATAGTACCTGCATCATTAATAGTGAAGATGTAAATTCTGCTGTTATCTCCTTCCGGGTCGGCGGGATCATGGCAAATGGCTACAGATTGGTTTCTAACCAAACTGCCGTCTAAAGGATTCCCTGCATTTATAAGTACATCATTGAGATTATAGACGTTCACTCCGTCTGTGTAGAAAAGAACTTCGCTCTTAATAGGATCAGTGGCAACAGCGCCTCCGCCAAAATTCAATGCGTTGGGAAGCGTAATTTGTTCGGATAACAAATTCGGTCTTGGAAAACGGATGCTATTTGTATTATTCCCAAAAAACCAATTGATCTCAGCTGTATTTTGAGCTTGGGAAAAACCTAAAGCTCCGGTTAAAGCCACCAACAACAGACAAACCCTGCAAAACTGACTATGGGACATTCCTGGTATTAAATTTTGTTTAGTTAAATAACTGCAAATGACGGTTCTGATTGTGCAGCAATAAAAAAATGATTGCGTTAATTACTAATTTATACAATAAACGACAAAATGACGTTAACGATAAAAGTTAGTTTCTATATTTTTGGTTCTGATTAACAGAACATTTTAATTTATACTTTGTGGCTTAAAATGACGGGCACTGCATGAGAAAAGGTCTTTTAATTTTTATTACTCTATTGGCAGTATTGCCGCTTACAATTCAAGGCCAGGACCCACAGTTTTCACAGTTCTATGCGGCTCCATTATATTTGAATCCCGCTTTTGCCGGAGCAACCCAGCAAACTCGTGTAGGCCTCAACTATAGGAATCAATGGCCTTCCATAGATGCTAATTTTGTTACTACTTCGGCTTATATTGATCATTTTATTGAAGATAAGAACAGCGGTATCGGGTTGTTAATTATGCGGGACCGCGAAGGACAGGCAGGATTAAAGTCTACTTCCGTGGGTCTTCAGTATGCTTATCAATTGTATCTAACCGATTGGCTTACCTTTCGGCCGGGGGTACAAGTAGCCTGGTTTAACAGGAATATTAATTTTGCCGATCTCACGTTTGGAGATCAATTCAATCCACTGACAGGGGAAATAGAAAACCCTTCTGCTGAAACTTTCGGGGGGCTGAGCAAAAACTTCTTCGATCTTTCTTTTGGCGGTATTCTATATACCGGTAATGCGTGGTTAGGGGTGGCAGCGCATCACATTAATACGCCTAATCAGGCTTTTGACGATGGTTCCGACCCTAACGAACTACCGTCTAAACTTAGTTTTCATGGCGGAGTTAAAATACTCTTTAAGCCAGGTGTAATGGGTAGCGGTTTTTATGCCAGGCCCCAGGAAAGGAGCCTGAGTCCTACCTTTCAATATAAAACTCAAGGTGAGTTCGATCAGCTGGATTTGGGCCTCTACCTTACTCTTGAGCCCTTGATCTTTGGTGCATGGTATAGGGGACTTCCTTTTAAAACTCTGGAAGGGTTTAATAATAATGAATCCATTGTGATGCTAGTAGGGTTCACAAAGAAAAGACCTAAAGATGCGCTCAATATCGGCTATAGCTATGATTACACGATCTCGCGCTTAGGTTCAGGCAGCGGAGGCGCCCATGAAGTGTCTATTTCTTATACATGGTCCACAAAAGATCCCCGTAAACCACCAAAACATATCATGCAGATCCCTTGCCCTGACTTTTAGGATTTTAACCTCATGATTAACTTTGCTTTCGGTATTCGGTGTTATAATCTTTTCACCAGTGTAATCTTACATTTTGATTTTGACATTTGACCATTGTTATTTGCAGGTACTATGGCGAAAAAAAATAATTGGAAAAATAGGGAAGGGGTAGTGTATTCTACTAATCCGGATTTTGAATACAACCATTTTGCTGCTGCGTTACAAGATACAGTGGCGCCTTCGAGTCAATCTTTAAGAGTGGAATTGGACAAAAAAGTAAGAGGAGGGAAGCAAGTAACGCTTATCACTGGTTTTGTAGGTAAGCCCGAAGATTTAAAGGAACTCGGTAAGCTGCTCAAATCAAAGTGCGGTGTAGGGGGTTCTGCTAAAGATGGTGAAATTCTAATTCAGGGTGATTTTAGAAACAAAGTATCCGAAATTCTTACAAAAGAAGGGTACCGCACCCAGGTCATCTAACTTACTTCTTCCAATTGAGGCTGCCAAAGGGGAAGGCTGACAGTTATGGTGGTCCCCATACCTTCATCACTTTCAATAGCTAAAATACCCTTATTCAACTCGGTAAATTCTTTGACCAGTTGTAGACCCAGGCCTAATCCTTTTTCACCTTTTGTACCCCAGCTGCGCTTATACTGATTTGAATGCAATAGTTCTGATAATTTTTCTTTAGGGATACCTATTCCGGTATCTTGTACTTTTATTGCGGCTATGTCATCCAATACATTAACGGATAGTTGAATAGTACCCCCAGCGGAGGTGAACTTTAAGGCATTGCTCACCAAATTACGAAGGATTGTTTTTGTGGAATTAAGATCAACCCATAAATAGGTAGTTGTATCAATGGATGATTCTAAAGTGATCTCTTTAGCAGCGGCCATATTTTCAAAAAGAGTGATCAATTCATTGGCTATATTCTGCAGGTCCAATTTTTGCGGTTTGTAAGGGATAGCCCCGCGTTGTGCAACCGTCCAGTCTAATAGATTGGTAAGAAGAGTTGATAAGTTATTTACTGATTTATCAAACTGAACATTTAACTCTTTCAGTTCTTCGATATTATTATCTTCCAAGCTGAACCTGATAAGTGTTGAAAAGCCTTTAAAAGAATTGACAGGTCCGAGCAGGTCATGGGAAACAATAGAGAGAAATTTTTCACGGGTTTCATTGAGAGCCTCTAACTGGTCACGCTGTGCTTCTATTTCTTCTTTTTGCTCTTGTAACAATTGATTTGTAAGCTGTCTGCGTTTATTGTTACGATAATATACGAAGGCGATAAAAGCAAGTAATAGTATTACCACGGCCATGGAGGCGGATACAATGTATTGAATGAGTCGCTGACTTTCAAGCAGGTCTATTTCCACTTGTTTTTGTGAAACCTCATACTCGGTACGAAGATCAGCCATTTTCCGAATAGTTTCTTCATTGTTTATGCTATCGCGGTAGGCAAGGTACTGGCTTTGGTAGGAGTAAGCATTTTTAAAGTCTTCGTTTTGTTGGTAGAGTTCAGATAGTTTTAGGCTGGCATCACGAATTTGTTCTTTGAGACCGTTTTTCATTGATACCTCTAAACTGCGATATGCATATTCTAAGGCTTTGGGCATATTACCCTTTTCTTTGTAAATATCAGCCATGTACGTGTCGTAGACAGCGATGGGATAGAAATCACCAAGTTGGGTTAATATTTCGGTAGCCTTATTAAGATTTTCCTCAGCCAAAAGGTGTTGACCTTGTTCTGCATATACCAGTCCGATATTTCCAAGGTTGTACGCAGATCCTATTTTGAAATCTAATAATTTAAAAATTCTGCTGGATTCCTCAAAATAAACTAAGGCAGTGTCCATGGTTTTGATTGTCCTATATAATTCGCCCGTATTCATTAGACTCTTGGCCAAATTAATGGAGTCTTTAGCTTCTCTAAATTTTAGTAATGCATTATTGTAGTATTCAAGAGCGGTTTTATAATTTTTTTCGACTCTATACACTGTGCCAAGAGCGCTGAATGCGCCGGCAATACCTAAGCTATAGTTGATATTTTCAGCCGCTTCTGCGCTTTTAAAGTAAGATTCAATTGCCTTATCTAGGTCTCCTTTTTTACGATAAGCGTGACCTTGATTTAGATAGCCACGATGCATCCATAGATAATCAGATTTGTTGGACGATAAGCGTATTAGAATATTTGAGTAATAAATAATAGAATCAACTTGAGTATGATTAGCTGCAATATCCCTAATTAACCTAAGTTCCGCTGAGTCGTGATATGAACGCCCCCTAAATACTTGAACTAAACTATCGGCGAGATTTTGATCTTGCCCTCTAATTTGTTTTGGGAATATTGTAATAAAGCCCATCAACATCAAATGAAGGACTTTTGCCTTTACATTCATTTCTTTTAGGTTTGAACATCCAACTCAGGATCATCGGTGTAAGGCGTACCATCAATCTCATATTCGATACTGTAAAACTCGTTTCCGGATGCGTTGGTACTCACTGTGCCCTGCCATTCACTGTCTGAGACCTTACTCGGGCCACTACTGAAAATATTTTGATTTCCTGGTTCGTCTTTTTCGCTTATTCCAGTAATCTTGGTTATTCCTCCACCCTCTTTAAGTTTCCAGGTTACTGAGTCTCCGCGACTTACATTGGTGGTTATAGTGTTATTTCCGGAATTACCTTCATTATCTTCAAGATACAAACCAGTTCCTGAGGATTGCTTACTAATCCAAATAGTTTCTGCTCCCATAGTAATTTTTGATTATAATTTTAAATTTATACTAAAAGACCTTATAATTCTTCATTTCTCCAAACTAAACAAGCTTGTTTGTCAGGCGAATGTAACTTTTTGAGTGATTCAGTTCAGTTTCGGTATGTCAATATCCCGATTCAGTCATTAATAACTCATCGTGGGGCTTATAAATGCAACTTTGTCCTGCATATTTGCGCTTATTTGTAACATGGAGTTCGTAGATAAATTGATTATACTGATTGAAAGATACAAGAGAGCTGTACAACTCAGCGCGGGTATAATCATTGCACTGATCATAACCATTACTCAGGCGAAAGCTCAGAATACAGAAGGATTTATGTATGGTAAGGTTTTTACAAGAGATAATACTTACCAGGGTCAATTAAGGTGGGGTAAGGAAGAGGCCTATTGGAATGACCACTTTAATTCTTCAAAGGTGTCCAATCGAAATCGTCAATACGGACCTAGGAAAAGGGAGGATAACGATGATTCCTGGTCAAACTTCGATTGGAGTTTTTCGAGCATTTGGGAGAATAAGAGCAGTTCAAGCCATCAGTTTGTTACTCAGTTTGGCGATATTGCTGAGATAGAAAACGTGAGTGACAGCAGAGCTATAATTGTACTTAAGAATGGTGAAGAGGTTGAAGTAGGTTCACAGGGGTACAACGATTTAAGCCCGTCTATACGGATCCTAGATGATGAATTGGGAGAACTTTCTGTTAAATGGAGTAGGGTGGAGCGTGTACTATTTCTACCTGCACCGTCAAACCTGCGCCCATCTTTTGGTCAGGCCCTTTATGGTACAGTCAATATTTATCGCAAAGGAGACTTAACTGGTTATATTCAATGGGACCATGATGAACGCATAAGCACGGATAAACTGGATGGCGATACTAGAGATGGTGATGTTTCCATATCTTTTGGTAAGATAAGGAAAATAGAAAGTGGCCGTGGTGGTTCTGATGTAGAATTACTGGATGGTAGAACCTTTTACCTTACTGGTTCCAACGATGTAAATTCGGGAAATCGCGGGATAATCGTGACCGTTGAGGGTGTCGGAAAGATTGATATTCCATGGAAGGTATTCAATACAGTTACCTTTGATCCGGCATGGAAGTCAAGCGGAAAACCGTACTCTTCCTATAACCCGCCAAAGCCTTTGATCGGAACGGTGTACACCTACAACGACGATGAAATTTCAGGACGCATAGTATTCGACTTGGATGAAGCTATGAATATAGAGTTCTTGGAAGGTAGAGATGATGAAATCGAATATCGTATCCCGTTTAGAAACATTAAGAGCATCAAGCCTAAAAACTATAACTATTCACAACTAAAGCTTCGCAATGGTGATACACTACTGTTAGGTGATGGCCGTGATGTATCAGATAATAATGACGGACTACTGATATTCCAAAAAGGATCAAGAGATCCGGAATACATCTCATGGAAAAAAATCGATGAGATTGTTTTTGATTAGTTTGTCAGATATCGAGCTTTAGTCGAAAATTCAGGAAAGCCGTCTGACCGCTATACGGGGTCGTATGATTAGATTTTATCATTTTGTCGAAATTCAAAAAGCAATATTTAAAGTACGGATCTGTTCTCTTCATAATAGTTGCGGAGTTGCTTGCTTATTTTTTTGCAACAGAATTAGGGATAGAAACCACTCTTGTAATTACAGTAAGCTGGTTCACCACGGTTGTTATTCTCTTATGGCTGGGAAATCAATTAATTACGCAACAATTTAATAAATACTTTCCGTGGCTTAAATATGGTACAAAAAGATTTTATGCGCATCTATCTGTAGGAATTATTTATTCTTTGGTAGTAACAAACATTACCTACGTAGTTTTCAAAGTATTGCTTACCGCCGATCCGCCCGTTTATGAGCAGATTATTGTTATGAACACCTTTGGCTTGGCTATTTTTATTCCCTTATTTTCTATTTATTTCAGCGTTCACTTTCTCAATCAATGGAAAGAGTCCGAGCTGGTAGCAGAGAAATTCAAGAAGGAGACTGTTCATGCTGAGCTCGTTTCATTAAAAAACCATCTGGATCCTCATTTCTTGTTCAATAATCTAAATATCCTCTCTTCATTGATCGACAAAGACAAAGGACTTTCTAAGGACTTTTTAGACAACTTTGCAGAGGTATATCGAGTAATCTTGAAATCAAAGGATGAGGACTTGATTTCGCTGGATGAGGAATTGCAATTCATTGAATCCTACGTCTATCTCTTAAAAACAAGGTTTGAAGATAACATTCGCTTTGATATACAAATTAAAGCTGATGATAGGTTTAAAATGCTACCGCCTTTGACGTTACAATTACTGGTGGAGAACGCTATAAAACATAACATTATTAGTGAAAAGCGGCCCCTCCTGGTTTCTATCAAATCAGACGAAGGTAACTTCCTGGTTGTAGAGAACTCACTTTACAGAAAGCCTGATGAGCTCAAAGAAGTGGGCGGTAGTGGTTTAGACAACATTAGAAAAAGGTACAATTATTTTAGTGATGCCAAGGTACACGTTGAAGACAATAATGACCTATTTAAGGTAGTAGTACCACTACTTGAAGTTGAAACGGTATGAATATTCTGATCATAGAAGACGAAACACTGGCTGCCGAAAAGCTTGAAAACCTTTTGAAGGAATTAGATGCTTCGGTTAATATATTGGGTAAGCTTAAATCAATCGAAACTGTTACAGACTGGTTTGAATCAAGTGGCGATAAACCTGATTTGATTATTAGCGATATAAGGTTGCTCGACGGTTTGAGCTTTGAAATATTCAAACAAGTTGATTATAAAGGAGCTGTTATTTTTACCACCGCTTATGACCAATATGCTATAAAGGCCTTTGAAGTAAATAGCATTGATTATTTACTTAAACCGGTTCAAAAAGAGAAGTTAAAAAACAGTCTTGAAAAATTTAAGTCGTTAAACTCTGCCATGGAATCACCCTTTCCTTATGAAGAACTTGTGGCCATGATAAAGGGCCAACAGCAAGAGTATAAGTCACGATTCATGGTTCGTACAGGAAATAAGATTGTCGCTGTACCGGTAGAAAAGATTAGCTACTTCTACAGTCAAAATAAGCTTACATACATTGTAACGCATGACAACAAGAAATATCCACTAGATCAGCCACTCGAAGTCATTGATAAACAGCTTGATCCTAAACAATTCTTCAGAGCGAACCGCCAGTTCATCATCACTTTTGAAAGCGTAGATGAGATTCACCCCTATTTCAAAGGTCGTGTAAAGATCAACTTAAAACATCAGCCCGATGAGGAGATCATTATAAGCGCTGAGAAAAGCCCGGAGTTTAAGAAATGGCTTGATAACTAGTCCCTTAGTATCAAGTTAATCATAGTATTAAGTAGAAATTCAAAGTTTTAAGAAGTTCTCAATACTTCGTAGTTAACACTCGGGGCCACCTTTTCCCGATTCAGTCAGCCTATAGTCCGATTCGTCAGAATACTATTTAATTATAGATATACTCCAGCCATCTTTGATCTATCAAAACAACAACGCAACATTTCCAAGGTCAAATGGAATCTGGTCGAAAATTTAAACAACAAGAAATGAAAAATCGGAACACATTATTTACCGCCTTTATCGCCATGTTTTTAACCACCACAGGTTTGGTCGCCCAGGATGGTGGATTCATTTATGGTAAACTTACTACCATTGATGGTAAAACTTACGAAGGTCCGATGCGCTGGGGGAAAGAGGAAGTCTATTGGACAGATATGTTCAATGCTTCAAAAGAGCGCAACGAGAATATTGATTACTTGTCTCGTGAAGATATTCGGAGGCTTGAGCGTTTTTATGAACGTCGGAACTACGGTTGGGGAGATCGTATTGCAGGATGGTTTGACTCAAGATGGAACGATTCACGATGGGATAATGATTACGTACATCAATTTAGTTGCCAGTTTGGGGAGCTTAAATCTCTACGCATGTCGGGTAGAAAATATGTGGACGTAGAACTTCAGAATGGAGACAAGTTTGAAGTGGATGGTGATGGCTATAATGATATCGGATCAGAAATAAAAATCATGGATACTGAAATTGGTGAAATGGTCTTTCGCTGGTCACGAATAGACAAGATCGATTTCATGAAAACGCCTAATAGCCTTAATGATAAATTCGGAGAACCGCTTTACGGTACCGTGGAAACTTACGGAGGCGCCTTTACGGGCTATGTGCAATGGGACCATGATGAACGAGTAGATACGGATAAGTTAGATGGAGACACCTACGACGGAGACGTTTCTATTCAGTTTGGTAAAATAAAGTCAATTGAACGCGATGGCAACCGATCTATCGTAGTAATGAATTCCGGTAGAGAAATGGAATTGAGAGGAAGCAACGATGTAAACTCAAGTAACCGCGGGATCATAGTCAACACAGAATTCGGTAGAGTAGATATTCCATGGCGTGAATTTAAAAGGGTGACTTTTGAAGGTAAAGCCACTAAAATGAAAAGCTACGATCAGTTCGGTAGCCAAAAAGAGTTGACAGGAGTCGTTAAAACCGTTGACGGCGATACTTTTTCAGGCAGGATAATATATGATTTGGACGAAACGTTTGATTACGAAGTGCTGCAGGGTAAGGACGACGATATTGAGTATATCATTCCTTTCAGATATATCAAATCAGTCACTCCGAAGAACTACGACAACTCAAATGTAGTATTGAAGTCCGGAGAGAAACTATTTTTAGGCGACGCACAAGATGTTTCTGACAGGAATACAGGCTTGCTGGTATTTGAAGGCAAAGGTGAGCCCAGATACCTACTTTGGAATGATATTGACGAAGTAACCTTTAACTAATTACTGATTACACATATAGTTTCTTCGTACTGATTAAGGCCACTCTGAAAGGGGTGGTCTTTTTCTTTATTGATTTATAGGACCTAACCAGAATCCTTGAACTTAATAAACAATTGGATGACACCTGAAGGGCGGTTGTGAATAATTGTCCGGAGTTTCGGATTAAGGCAAGAGACTTATCAGAGCCCCGACATCCACTCCTTAAAAGAAGTTACTTTCTCACGGCTGACTATGATTTCCTTGTCATAGTCTAAACGAGGGATGATCTTTAGTCTGCTGTTGGAATAAACCACTACATCGGTGATACCTTCAATGTTCATAATGAAAGTGCGATTTGCCCTGAAGAAGGACTTTGGGTCTAACAGGTCTTCAAGGTCCTCTAACTTGAAATCGATGATGAACTTTCTATTTTCATTGGTTACTAAATAGACATTCCTGCCTTCAGCATAAAAGAATTCGATTTTATCCGTGGTTATAGATTTAATATGCTCGCCGAGCTTAACCATGAATCGGTTCTTATATGTTTTTTGCTGTAGTTGGGAGAGCATTGAATTTATATCCAGTTGCTTGTTTTCTCCATTTCCCCCCAGATTAACCTTCATCTGCTCAAGCTTTTCCAGGGCTCCGGACAGATCATTAAAAGTGATAGGTTTTAGAAGGTAATCAATGCTGTTCACCTTGAAAGCATCAATCGCATATTCGTCAAAGGCGGTGATGAAAATGATTGGCTTGGTGATCTTAACATTATCAAAGATTTCGAAACTTTTGCCATCCAGTAATTGGATGTCCATAAAAATGAGATCAACGGTATTTTGGTTTTGATCCAGCCAGGCTGAAGAGCTGGAAACAGAGTTTAGTTTTTCTGCAACTTCAATACTATCGTCATACCTTTTGAGGTAACGTTCCAGCTTTTCAGCTGCGGGCACTTCATCTTCAATAATGAGAACTTTCATCTAATATGATTCAACTATAGACTCTTGAATTTCTTCCAGCAAAGGTATTTTAATGTAGGCAAAATCATACGCCTTTACACTTACCACAGGTTTATCGCTGAAAAAGGAATAAGATTTCTGGATACTTTCGAACGTAGCAGTAGTTCTCTCATCTTTAATTAGCTTTTCATGTAGATGATACTGCACCACCAGGTAGTCATTTTGACTTTCATCCGGTTGAATGATTATTTCCAATGGCTGATATTCATTTATGATATTAGAGCGTACAATCATCTCCATCAGGTTAGGGAACGTACCTGGTACAATTGGCGTGTCGCTATGCGTTTCTGAAATTTTACTTTCAAGTTTAATTCGTCCGGCGAATTGGTAGTTAAGTAAATAAACCGCATTTTTAGCCGCATTTACTTCTTGTTCCAGAGTAGACAGTTCCACTTTTCTGTTACTCAGAATGTAGCGATACACTGATGAGAGATGGTCGATGTAATCTTCTCCTTCTTCCGCGTCTCTATGGATGAGAGTGATCAGAGTTTCCAGACTTTCATAGAGCAACTGCGGATTGACTTCGTTTTTGAATTGTAATAACTCACTTTCTAATGCTTCAGTACGCAAATTCTCACTTTCCAGTAGTTGTGTGTTCTGTTTTTCAATATATATATTGCTGAAGTACATGAGGTTGTAGAGCAAGCTTGAAACGGCATAGATAGCATTAAAAATGATTAGCTGACTTTCAGCAATGCTAAAGTCATACACCCATTTAAAATAGGCGGATATTATTATAGTTATCACCAGTAGTGAAAGTCCGATCCCCGTGAGCAATTGCCAGAGAATCTGGCTTTGAGTGTTATTCTTGAAGATACGCTGGTTGAAAATGGCATTCCACCTTAGCGTTTCAGATAATATATAGACCAAAACTATACATATGTAGACCTCTTGATTGATGAAAGTTGAACCTAACTGTTCTAGGTTGTTATTGATTAGCAAAATAAGGACGTAAACGAGCACGCCATAAAACACAGGTGTTAGAAGGCGGAAAAAGGGGTTGTGGATAAAGATCTTCTTCATGCCGATTTTGCAATATTTGGTTGAATTACCGGGAGCTGAACAGTGAATTTGCCGCTATCGTCCACTTTAATTTTTTTGTCTGTAAAGTACTTATACCGTTTTTGGATGTTATCCAGACCTACTTGAAAAGAACTTACATTCCTTGGGGTCTCTGTTTTGGTATTGGTCACTTTTATATCCGTATTGTCAATGGCGTGAATGTAAATACTTAGTGGTTTTTCATTGGTAATAATGTTATGTTTTACAGCATTTTCAACAAGCATTTGAAGCGTTAAAGGTGGCATTTGGCTATCCATAACATTGGGAGGGAGGTTGATTTCAATTTTGAGATTATTCTCAAATCGTACCTTAAGCAAATAGTAATATGATTTTACGAATTCAATTTCCTCGCTTAGTGAAACACATTGTTTTTGATTGTTAGCAAGAATGTACTGGTACGTCTGGGCCAGTCTTCTTATAAAGTCTTCAGCTAAGTCCACATCTTTGAAAATTAGGGACGAAATAGTATTTAGGCAGTTGAATAGATAATGTGGACTGAGCTGACTTTTTAATGCTTCAAACTGAAGTTTAAGCTGCTTGCGCTGACTTTTTACACTCCTGATTTGCACAACGGCATACTGATTATAAGAAAAGAGTGCAAAATATATTACGTTATGGATAACCACCCCTACAACTGTGAGGATCTCCAATTTCAGTAAAGTGTCGTAATATGAGGTAAAGAGGCTACTGATTAGAAACATTGAAAAAATCCGACCCATAGCATAAATAAGTAAAATAGCTATTAGGCTATCGGTAATTATTCCGATAATAAGTCTACCCGATAAATTTTTTGCCCAGGGCAAAAGCTTATCTAATAGTTTATCTAACCAGAAAATAGAAAGACCTATTGAGTTTGCTGTAAATATTCCGGCCAGAAGATAATTGAAATTACTGTCACTTGATGGAAAAATACCTTTCTCGCTGTAATAGAGATAGGTATAAAAAAGAATACCAATAGCGGTGGTAATGATGAGTCCTAACCAGAACTTTCTCATGGTGTGCTTTAGGAATATATTGAGTTTGCTGGCCATGTAAGCCTCAATCTAATCAAAAGTGAGATTAAATTGAAGCTTATAATGACGGTTAGTAATTCTGAATTAGTCGATGGCCCTAATCGCCCTGCCATAGTAAGTATCCGAACGAATCTGATCTGCTGCGGATCGATAAGCTTTTCTCAAATCGCTATCATCTGACTTCCTCACATGAGGTGCTAGTTCCTGTAATGCCTGAGATTTATAATAATCAGAGTCCATGTCCTCTACGGATTTGATCAGCGCCAGTACTGTAAATTTACTCAGGTCATCTCTGCTTGCCGCCTTCTTAAGTATGGATGAGGCATAGTGCGAGGAATTAATATCTCCAACGGCCTCCATTAGCCGCTCGGCTGCTTCGTCATCCAAGTCTTGCTCTTCAAGCATTTTACTTAAAATAGAAGAAGCGTAATGATCCGAACTCATTTTATCATCAACCAGAATAATGATTTTTTTCTGCACATCGTTGTCTAATTCGTTGTCCAGCAAACTTGAGAATACACTGGCCATGTAGTAGTCTGAACTCACATCAGAAATGGCTTCAATCAGCTCTTCAAAAGACTCTGAACTCAGATTATCAAGGTCCATTGCTTTTTTCAATATCTGAGATTGATAATAGTCTGAGCTGATGTCTTTTGTAGTTTCGATAATTTCCGCAATCATGGGGCCATCCAGTTTCTCAAGCTCTAATACTTCAGAAAGTAAAGAAGCCTGATAGTAATCGGAGTCAATATCTCTGCTTGCTTCCATTATTTTTACCAGGGTGGTTGCCGTTGGCGTGTATCTTTCGAGCGATTTCTTTAAGACCACGGTGGCGTAATAATCGCTGCTTATGTTTCTTACAGCGCTAAAATAAGCCTCGGCTGTTTTTTCTTGTTTTAAAAATTTGCTGCTGTTATCTTTTAACATTTGGGCAAGGTAGTAATCAGAGCTTATTTCATCCGATAGCTCTTCTATGGATTTTGCAAGTTGATTAACGGTTAGTTCGTCCTTATCAAGTAATAATTTTCCATAAATTGAACGCACATAATCCGATTCTAACCTGGATACTTCGTCAAGTACAGCATCCACGCCGCCCTTCTTGAAGTAACGGTTTACCCTGCTTTCAGCTGCAAAACCGGTTGATCTGACTACATCGGGAAGTATTTCTGCTAACCATTCTTTACCATCGGGATTCCACTCTACCTCTTTACGCCCTTCATAGTATTGTCTTTTCAGCGTTCCCCCCCGTGGTTCAATTACTATTGCCCGCTTACTGCCAAAAGTAGTTTTGCTAATTTCAAGATAACCCCCGGGAGAGATACTGGTTACATCCGTATCCGTGTCATTAATCTCAATATCACCCTTGTATTCGATGTTAAAATTGTTTCCTAAGCTGGAACGCGTTGAGCGATAAACGTTTTTGTCACTCAATATTACTCTGCTATTCTTGTTCTTGTCCTTGATTACAGTGCGCTGACCAGACGCTTCAGGTGAGAATAAAACCACAGTAGAGAAGAGAACTAAAAAAGCAACAAACTTTGACCATTTACCTGTTGTTTTTGCATTGTTGTTATGTTGACCTTGGAAATACATATCAATTATCATTTGAGTACTGCTTTATTACACTACAATAATCCTCGCTTTGTTGCGCATATTATAATGAGATGTACTCAACCGTAGGAGCAGTGTAGTGAACTGTAGCTAAAATTATATCTGAAGGACCGACCAAACTGGTGTCGATAAAGATTATTTTATTTCTTCAGCTTTTCAGTTTGAATAGCTATGAACTCGGGTAAGTAATTGGGTTACGTCCTTTGGAGACAGGTTAGTTATTGTAAAGGCATAACTTCTTTCCTAGGGCAATGCACCTGGGAGCGTAAGTCTTCTCCCTAGATTCCGATCTAACCGGCGGTGAAGTTTATAGCCCACTGTTCCATCCGGGAAGTAAATGCCCCGTTTTCATTTCTTACCAATCGTTTGCCATTTGGCAATTTACTAACCTTGGTATCTTATTATAATCTGTAAATGATGCGGAACTTAATTCCAATAAATGAAAGTCACTATTAGGTATTAAATCCTGTGGGTTTCCTTGAAAAATATCGTAAGCTGCAAGATTGGATTCAAATACAATGCTGATTGGAAAATTGAAAACCGGATTAGCACATCAATGCCATCTCCATTTCCAACTAATCCATCATCCTACGAGCAAGACTCAAATACTAAAACTGCAAAAAATAAAAGATGAAGTCGGCCCCGCTGGTTTATAAGTAACGACACGTTCGGACAGATCGGATTTTCAATCGTAGGTTGATTTTAGGATTGGGGAAAGTGAAGCGCAAGTAGGATTACAGAAGCGCTGGTCGAAGGTATTTAATTTTTGTTTAGTAACATTTTTTCCTTTGCAAGTGTCACTCTTATTTGATAAAAATAGTCTAAATAAAATAAAGCTTATTTAAGTGAATGAAAGGATTGAATAAGAAAGTCGAACAAGCTCTTCGAGGCGAGAAAAACGTGTTGGAGTTTGTTGTTGAAGAAGTTAAAGACCTTGTATACAATCTTTCACTTAAAATGCTGCTTTTCCCTGAAGATGCTCAGGACGCTACCCAGGAAATACTAGTAAGAATGATAACCCACCTTAATACATTTCAAGGGAAGAGTTCCTTCGAAACCTGGGTATACAGGATTGCCACTAACTATTTGATTACCGAACAGTCAAGAAAAACCTATCAGGCGAAAAGAATTTCATTCGATGAATATGCTCATCAAATTGATAAAGGGCAATCGGATAAAATCATGTATGCAGGTAATGAGGGCGAGATTAACTTATTAGAGGAGGAGGTAAAAGTCAGTTGTACGCATGGATTGTTGCATTGCCTCAACTCTACCAACCGGTTGATTTATATACTTGGGGATGTACTGGATTTTAACAGTACAGAAGCTGCGAAAATTCTTGAAATCACACCATCCAGTTTTAGAAAACAACTATCTCGTTCCCGAGGGCGAATAAAGAACTTCCTTACAGCAAAATGTGGGCTGGTTAACACAAACAATTCTTGCCGCTGTAAGCGAAAAATTGATTTTCTTGTCGATCAAGAAATGATAAATTCTAGTGCATTGCGGTTCGCGGTCTATACTGAGAGAAGTATTGACTTGATGAATAAGATCGACTCACTGGATAAAACGTTAAGTGTTTTTAGGTCTGTTCCGGTCCTTAATGCTCCGAAGGAGGTTATGATGGAGGTAAAGCAAATGATTAAATCAACAACATTTTAAAGTATGAAGGAAATAGTAGAACTATATGTCTCAATTTGGAATTCGAACTGCATTGCTGATTTGGAAGAAGCTTTCAGTAAAAAATCAAAATATTGGGATTCTACACAAGAAGGTGGTGCAATAGACCTATTAACTGGCTCGATAACTGCCACGCATCAGGCGTTTTCTGATATTTTGTTTCAAATTGTTTCTTTGAATACGAGTAGTGAAAATCAGTTCTTTTTGGAATGGCAAATGACTGCTACTAACACCGGCGAATTTTTTGGTTATTCGCCAACCGGGAAAAGAATTGAAGTACAAGGGCTGGATTCCATAAAATTTGAGTCAAATAGAATTATTGAAATTAAAAGCTTCTATGACAGTAGCTTGTTTGGCCAACAATTAGGACTTCAATGAAAAAAGTTGCTATTCCTGAGAAGATGCAAAAGTTCTATGGAACCGGAACTATGTTGCATCCGGATAAAGAAATGATTAAAGAAATCCCAGCTGGCCAGGTTACCACTATTGACGCTCTATGTCGCAAGTTGGCCTATGATCATAATACGGACGTAACATGTCCTATGCGAACAAATAATTTTATTAAAGCTGTTACTGAGACTTATTCTGATGGCAGTAGATCCATTCCTTTCTGGAGGGTCATTCGTAAAAACCACCAGCTAATCAACTCACATTCCACAGAACTGTGTGCCGAAAACCTTAAAAAGGAGGGGTTTCAGGTAAATAAAAACAATAAAGGAGAGTTCGAGGAGCTTAACGTTGAAAAAAGGCTGTTTACTTTTTTGTAGCTATCGATTGCCACGTTGTTGAGACGCATTCACCTTAAGACCGCGAACGAGCGAAGCGAGAGTAAGGACTTCAACGTCCGTATAACGGGAACCACAGCTATCAAATCTGGATATTTCTTTATTTAATTAGAATGGAGCGCTTGACTTGACTCAGTCCAGCACGAGCTGCATTTCAAAATTGGCGATCTCAACGTTCCTCAGTTCAAACCTGTTTTCCTTCACCACTTTAAATCCATTGGACTCGAAAAAAGGTTGGGCGGTAATGCTTACGTGAGCAGTAACACTATTTCCTTGTGCTTTCATAAGCAAACGCTGAAGAAGGCTACGAGCTACTCCTTTACCTTGATAATCCGGGTGTACATACATCAGATCAATGTGGTTGTAGTTTTCGAGTGAAGCAAAACCGGCCGTCCTATCATTGATTTCAGCCACTAAAAAGTAATGTTCTTTTATTCGATTCAGCCATTTCACCTTATCACGGATAGAAGCGGTCCAGGCTTCGATTTGTTCCTTGTTATAATCATCAGCACATGTTTCTTTAATAGTGTCCGCAAAAAGAATTAAGACTGTTTCTAAGTCAACAGATTTAGCTTCGCGTATATTCATATTGTTAAAAAATAAAGGGCGAAAATGTAATTATCTAACAGACTTATACATCGGAAATTATTCATTTTACGAATGATCTATCCCATCATCTGTCTAAAAGTAAGGTTGATACGCGGATGGTGTACCTTTTTTGTGGGAGGTAATCTGTGCAACCAATGGTCTTGAGTAGCTCCTGCCATGATCAAAAGGCTTCCGGATTCAAGTAAAACAGACACCGTTTCATTCGTCTTTTTATGCTTGAAGGAAAATTTCCTTTCTGCTCCAAAACTCACGGAAGCTATTGAGCCATGTTTCACAAGTTCCTTCTCGCCATCGCTATGCCAAGCCATGCCCTCATCACCGGCGTGGTAAAGATTAAGTAAACATGAGTTATACGTGTTCTGAGCAGTATTTTCCACTACCTTCTTAAGTACTTTCAACTCGTTAGTCCATAATAGTGCCGTTTTAGTGGCATTAGAATAGGTGTAATTGAAGGGCTTATCTGCATACCACGCTACCTTTCTCTTGGTTACAATGTGCTTACCAAAAATATAGGCTTCGTCATTTTTCCATTCAATATTCTCGAATAATGATCTTGCGTATTCAACTGCTTGCTGATCAGTAAATATTTTACCGAAATAGTAAACTTCACCGTCAAAGGGCAGAAGGTTATCCTCAGGATTAGCCGGATTATCAAATAGCATTATAGAACCATTCTTTGTATTTAAGTGGTAAGCACTGTCCACAAGGCCGATAATCATGCAAAACTGCTTCTTTTTTTGACTTAAAAAATACACGATTTATGACCTTCATGCGCTTTTCCGACTTGCACTTTAGCGTACCGTAAATTTTTAATCGTTTATTTCCACCAAACAGGACTTTCCTATTTTTAGTCTTTTGAAAAACCTCATATTTTGAGAGTAGAGCATGCGCCAGCATAAGGCTAAATATTTAGTTGTGCAGCTTCCCATCCTATTATTGCGCGCTTTCGGTTTGGCCCCCACATATACCCACCCAGTGTGCCTGTAGATTGAATTACTCTGTGGCAAGGAATAAGAAAAGCTATAGGATTATCTCCAATAGCTGTACCCACAGCCCTTGACGCTTTGGGTTTTGCTATTGCCTCAGCAATTTTACCATATGTTGAGAGATTGCCAAAAGGAACTTTCAGCAGAGCTTCCCATACCTTAAGTTGAAAATCGGTTCCTTTAAGATGAAGCTTTATGCCTTCAAGATTCCCTGGTTTATTTGAGAGAACTTCAAATGCTTTTTGCTGATATTCGTCTTGATTATTATGCAGTTCCGCATTGGGAAAGTTTTTGGATAAGCCATGGACTCCTTCGTACTCTGATTTACAAAATGCCAAATGGCATAGTCCTTTATAAGTGGAGGCAGTTATAACCCTACCAAAAATACTTTCCGCCAATCTGTAGTTGATTTGTAGCCCCTCACCTCCATTTTTATAGTCTCCCGGAGTCATGGCTTCGATATTTACAAATAAATCGTGCAGCCTGCCCGTACCAGACAAACCTGTTTCAATGGCCGTATCAAAAAGCGTAGCTTGCTTATCTTTCAGCATACTTTTCGCATATTTTAAACTTGTGTATTGCAAGAATTTTTTCGGACTAACTCCTGCCCAATTGGTAAACATCCTTTGGAAATGGCTAGGACTTAAGTGCACTTGCCCAGCCACCTCTTCAAGTGAAGGTTGACGTTTAAAATTGGCACGAATAAATTCTATGGCCGATGATATGCGGTTGAAGTCGATATTTGTTTCTGCGCTTGTGTTGGTATCAATCATAAATACAAATATTCACTATTCCATTATCAATGAACACCCGATTCTTGCTGAATTCTTTGATAGGATGATAAAAGTCCTTTGCTTTAATAGTTCAAAAACAATG
>CALBPF010000227.1 GCA_937899105.1 uncultured Flammeovirgaceae bacterium
GATGGCAAGCATTTCGTACACGCTAGCGAACAAAGCGGTTATAAACATTTGTATTTGTCCAACATGCAAGGTCAACAAGTGAATGCTATTACCACAGGTGATTTTGAAGTGTCGTCCATGGTGGGCATCGATCAGTCGGGAAGAAGAGCGAAAGTGTATTATACGGCTGCGGAGATCTCGCCCATGCAACGTCAGTTCTATGTAGTAGATATCAATGGCAAGAACAAAAAGGCGCTTCGTTCTGAGGAAGGCTGGCACAGTATTAATATGGGTGGTGACTTTAAGTACTACATTGACAGCCACAGCAGTCCGACACAGCCTTTGAAGGTAACGCTATATGAGAATAAAAAGAATACGGTAGTAAAAGTACTAGAAGATAATGCCCAGTTCGCTTCAACGATCCAAGCATATAAGATCACACCGAAAGAGTTTTTCACATTTAATACCGTAGATGGTACTTCAATTAATGGTTACATGTACAAACCAGCCAATTTTGATGCTTCGAAAAAGCACCCGGTGTTAGTATTTCAATACAGTGGTCCTGGTTCGCAACAAGTTACGGCAAGATTTGGATCCGGAGCGAATGACATGTGGCATCAAATGCTGACTCAAAAAGGTTATATCATTGCAGTCATAGATCCCAGGGGAACCGGAGCTCGTGGTCAGGAATTCAAAAAGATGACCTATAAAGAATTGGGCAATTACGAGGCGGATGATCACTTAGCCGGAGGTATAGACTAAGGATGCCTTCCTTATGTCGATGCTTCAAGGATTGGCATCTGGGGTTGGAGTTACGGGGGTTACATGTCGTCTTTGGCAATGTTCAAAGGCGAGGGGATTTTCAAAGCTGCCATTGCAGTGGCCCCTGTGACTAACTGGCGATTCTATGATACCATTTACACCGAGCGCTATATGGCCCTACCCCAGGAAAATGGTTCTGGCTATGATGATAACTCCCCGGTAAGTCATTCACAAAAATTACAAGGCAATTACCTACTTATACATGGCACAGGTGATGATAACGTGCATTTCCAAAATGCAGTGACACTGCAAAATAAATTGATCGCGGAAGGCAAGCAATTCGATTCTTTCTACTACCCGGATCGTGCTCATGGCATTTTCAGAAAAAGCGCGAGACCACATTTGTTCACGATGATGACCGATTGGGTTTTGGAGAACCTGTAAAGGATAAAGCTGCCACTTTATGTAAGATGTTTTATGGTATAGCCCATTTTGCAATAGGAATAGATTGTTATTATAATGTCCAGGCTAACATAACGCAGCTGGAAGTATTTCTCAAATTAATAGGCCACGCTTTATGTATAAGACCTCCCTTTCATCTTAATATAGTTTGGCTGGTAATCCGACTAAAAAAACCGTCTTCAATATCAATATAAGTCAATTTTAATATAGTATAATCTAACTATAGCCAGTAAACGCGTTTCTTATTCCATTTGACAGCAAACCTTTCCCCCTTATCGAAAGATCAGAAAAAGAGGGTTTAGCGCGTCTAGCTTAGGGCTAAAATGATCACAATTATGAAAAATTTAGCCCTTAATACTGCCATTATTATTTCTATGGCATCACTTTTAAATGTGAATGCGCAATGTCCCACAGCCACTGGCGATGAAATATCATTTGGTTCAGGGTCATGGATTGGTTATATCTATGATGGCGCTAACATCTTCGATGCCACAGCCTATCAAGGATCGATAACTGAAACGGAAAAATTTGATCAATCTTTTTGTGGAAGCAATTGCAATTATACTACTAATGGATGTGATGTTAATACTGAAACATTTTCAATTCGCTATAAAATGAGGCAAAACTTCACCTGCGGTGTATATGATATTACTATTGGTGGGGATGATGGCGTAAGACTTAGTGTTGACGGCGGTTCTACCTATGTCATTAATGGATATGTTAATCAGCCTTATCGTACCTATACTCAATCTATTTTTCTTGATGGAACACATGATATGGTTTTGGAGTACTACGAAAGAAGAGGCCAAAACCGGGTAAGTTTTGACTATACTTATAGTGGTGAAACCTCATTTAGTGGCGTTATATCAGGCGATCAATCTTTTTGTGGAAACGGAACACATGATCCATCACCATTTACAAGTGTTCAGGACGCTGGTTTTTGCGGGACGAGTTTCAGCTATCAATGGCAATCTTCTACTAATAATATTGATTTCTTTGATATTAGTGGCGCTACCTCAGATACCTATGATCCTCCCTCAGATTTGTCACAAACTACGTATTATGTGCGCCTGGCTACTGACGGATCGACCACAATTTCTTCTAACCCAATAACAGTAACCGTTCAGGTCCCTCAAGGCGATCAGGTAAGTTACGGTTCGGACTCTTGGATTGGATATGTTTACGATGGAGTTAATAATTTTACCAATGATTATATAGGCTATATCACGGAATTGGAAATCTTTAACCAAACGTTTGGTGGGAACAGAGTTTCTTCTCCTACAAATGGCTGTGATGTTTATACTGAGACTTTTAGTGTACAATACAAAATGCGTAAGACATTTGATGCAGCAGACTATACATTCGTTGTTGGAGCTGATGATGGAGTTCGGCTAAGTATTGATGGCGGCTCGACATATATTATTAGCGACTACTCAGATCATGCCTACCGAACTAATGAATTAACCATTTTCTTGGATGGTACCTACGATTTGGTTTTGGAGTATTTTGAAAATGGTGGAGGAAATAGAATCTCTTTCAATTACTCTGCCGCCTCAACACTTCCTGTAACATTGGTGTCATTTGATGGGAATTTTAATGAGAACCAAGGAGCTACCAAACTACAATGGGTTACAGCAACTGAAAAAGACAATGACTATTTTATTGTACAGAGAAGTTCAAATGGCAAAGATTATCAAGAAATTGGCAAAGTAGATGGATCTGGCAATAGTACTTCATTAGTAAATTATTCTTTTGTAGACACTGATCCGCTGGGAGGAACTAACTATTACCGACTTAAGCAAGTCGACTTTGATGGACAATATGAGTATTCCTGGATCATAAGGATAATAACTATCGCAGCAGTTAACTTTGAACTTTATCCTAATCCATCAAAAGGAAGAGTTCGAATTAATTACTATGGTCCAAAAATTGAGAAGGGCTCATTAAGCATTTATAATAGCAATGGATTTCTAATGAGAACCACCGACCTTATTAGTACAATACAAAACAAGTTGATCGACCTCAGCACGCTTCAGAAAGGGGCTTATTTTGTTGAAATTTTAACAGGTGAAACATCAATCAAAAAAAGGATACTCATTGTGAATTAGAAAATCTATCTGCTTGAAAAAAAACCTGTTGTGAGTACAATCTTAGTGGCTGAAGAAGATTAAGATGTATTTGTAGTCAATCTTGTGGAAAACTTACAATTAGGAATTATTGGTAAAGAAAATCCTGTATTAATAAGCCCCTGGAATGTATTTTTCGAGAACGATGCACATCCCACCTAAAGCTAGATCCAATATTATCTGTTTAAACGGCTGTTCAAGAAAACTTTTAGGGTTAACTTAACAGACTATGAAAACTTTAGTATTTTCTCTTTTCATTTCAGTTACGTTTGGTCATTTGGCGACAGCACAATCATCTGATTGGAAGCAACTTTTACAGCAAGAACTTGAAGAATTTAAGGCTTGCATGAAACAGTCTGATAATATCAAGTGTCGGTCAGCTATAGGTGAAACGATTAAAGCAGTTTATAATATTGATGACTTTTACCTTAGCGCTACGGGAACCAACTCCACAGCGTTGGAAATTGCCAATTCCATTGAAAGCAAAAGCGCCTGGAAAAAATTAGGCCAGGCGTACATCCAGGAAGTGCTCACAGAGGCTCAAGAGTTAGCGAATAGAAAAAAGCCCGTACTTGCTATTTACAAAGGTGAGGACGGACTATCAGCACATGTGGTTCTCGTGCTTCCCGGAGGATTAAAACCTTCGGGATCCTGGGGACTTAATGTACCCATGGTTGCTTCATTTTTCACCCACGACCCTGAGAAGTCTTTTATTGACAAAAGTTTAGCATATGCCTTTAGTAAAAATATGCTTTTGCGGATTGAACTGTACGCCAGGATATAGATTAAGCTTCAGCTAGATTATTACGAAATAGTCCAAAATAATTTCGTTACCATGTTTAATTTCATAAGGTTGTGAGGTTCCTAATTATCATATTCATTCTAATTAATACTTTAGGGAATGTCCATGCTCAGTTAAATCTGGATAGTATTAAGGCCGTGGTGCATACCTTACCATCGGACAGCCTTAAGGTAATGAGCTATTTTGAGCTGGTCATTGCTTACAATCGTCTTGACTACGACTCCGCATTAAAGTATGCTCAAAAAGCCGAGGAACTGTCTAAGGAAAACGGTTCAAAACACCTCCTCGCTCGATCTAATTACCGCAACGCTACGGTGTATATAAAAAGGGATGAAGACGAACTTGCTTACGCAGAATTGGATACAGCGATTACCCTGTCTACCCAAGTCCGTGATTCCATGATGTTACTAAGCTCAAAAATTGAGAAGGGTAGACTGAGTAAATTAAACTCAAATTTTGACCGAGCAGTTAAAGAGCTTTTTTCTGCCTTGGAGTTAGCCGAGATCATGGAAGAAAAAAATGCTCAGGCACGTATTAAAAATTATTTGGCTTCTATATATCATTATCAATCGCAATATGATCTTTCGATAAGGTATTATACAGAGGCGTTGTCACTCGTTCGCGAACTAAACTTTAAACCAGGGATTTCCGCCATACTCACCAATCTGGGAGAAACCTATTTAAGAATTAAGAACTATGACAGTGTTATATTTTATCAGCGAAAGGCTCTCCACATAAAATCCGAAATTGGTGATAAGCTCGGTATGGGTAGGGTGTTTGTAAACATGGCGAATTTCTTTATGGATTCTGATTCATCTAATCCCGACTCGAGCCTATACTATTATCAGAAAGGACTAGCCATTGGTCGTGAAATCAAGGATACTCAATTGAATGCCTTAAGTCTTTATGGTCTTGTACAAGTTCAATTCTTTGCGGGGAACTTTAACGAT
>CALBPF010000228.1 GCA_937899105.1 uncultured Flammeovirgaceae bacterium
GGAAGCCGAAAGATTCTATGACCGTCGAAGAGGAGCGAAAATGGAAAAACCAGCGGTACATTAAAGATTATTTGGCATGTGTGAAATCGGTGGATGATAACATTGGTCGTGTACTCGAATACCTGGATGAAAAAGGATTAGCGGAAAATACCATTGTTGTTTACACGTCTGACCAGGGGTTTTATTTAGGGGATCATGGTTTCTTTGATAAGCGATTTATGTATGAACCGTCTTTGAAGATGCCTTTTCTTATGCGATATCCGGCTAAGATTAAAGAACCCTCAGTTAACACGGATGTCATTACAAATATTGACTTTGCTCCAACACTGTTGGATTTGGCAGGCGTTGAAATTCCGTCGGAGATACAAGGAACAAGTTTCGCCAGAAATGTAACTGAAGGAGATTCCGAAAATTGGGATCAGTCCATGTACTATCATTACTACGAGTTTCCTTTCTGGCACCATGTTCAACCACATTACGGCATTAGAAATCAGCGATACAAACTGATTCACTTCTATTACAATGTAGATGTCTGGGAACTCTATGATCTAGAAGAAGACCCCAACGAATTGAACAACCTGATCAATGATGCCGAGTACTCGGACCTTATTGCAGAAATGAAAATAGAACTAAAAGCACAACAGGAAAAATATGGCGATGATGGCTCATTAGATGATTTCAGGAAGATAACTGATACGGATTTCGGTCACATTTCAGGACCACACTAGCATTCAAAGAAAATGAAAAACTTGCTTCTAATTATCTATCTCTGCATGACCGTTTCGGCGGTAGCACAGAAGCGCAATGTGCTTTTCATTGCGGTTGACGACCTTAAACCCCTGATTGGCGCCTATGGAGACGATTTGGCAATAACTCCTAATATGGATAGGTTGGCCAAAATGGGTGTCACCTTCACAAATGCACACTGCCAGCAAGCAGTCTGTGGGCCATCACGTGCTAGTTTGCTTACCGGTCTTCGGCCAAACGTTACAGAGGTATGGGATTTAAAAACCCTGATACGTGATAAGAACCCGAATATTCTTACACTTCCTCAACATTTTAAGAAGAATGGCTACAGTACAATTGGGATGGGTAAGATCTTTGATCCCAGAAGTGTGGACAAGGGTTATGATAAAGCATCCTGGTCCGAAACTTTCATAATGCCTGATAAACTGGATCCGGTATTTGGCGATGCAGCCATGGGTTCATATCAATCAGAAGCATACAAGAAGCGATTTTCTGAGCTCCAAGCACAGGGAAAGGCTCAGGGTTTGGCTTCCGGTAAATTGAATAAGTATATCCGGGATAACTTCAAGCCTTCTACAGAATCGGCAGATGTTCAGGATAAAGCCTATTTTGATGGAATAATTGGCATTAAGGCCGTTGAGGCACTCGAAGAATTGGCAGGTAATAGTCAACCATTCTTCCTGGCGGTAGGGTTTAAAAAGCCTCACCTACCATTCGTTGCACCCCAAAAATATTGGGATATGTACGATCGTGATCAAATGCCTTTGGCGGAGTTTCAGAACCATGCCAGAAATACCTTAGAACTCTCGTACCATAAAAACGGCGAGCTTCGTTCATACACTGACATAGAAGGTCGAAAAGGAGTCAACGACCCTTTACCTAAGAACAAGCAGCTCGAGTTAATACACGGATATTATGCTTGTATTACCTACATAGCCGCGCTAATAGGCAAGTTAATAGATGCTTTGGAGGCAAATGAATTGACTTCAAATACAAGCATTGTTCTCTGGGGCGATCACGGCTGGCATTTGGGTGATCATGGCCTTTGGAATAAGCACAGCAATTTTGAGCAAGCCACAAGAGTTCCATTGATTTTTGTAGATGCCACTGGAGTGCAATACAAGCAAAATAGCTCACCTGTTGAATTCGTAGATGTGTTCCCAACATTATGTGACCTTGCCGGTATTGAAAAGCCCAAACTCCTTCAGGGAACCAGTTTAGTCCCCATTTTAAAAGGAAAGAAAAAGAATGTAAAGGACTTTGCGGTCAGCCAGTATGGTAGGGGAGAAAATGAGGGTTATGCTCTTCGGACAGATCGGTACCGGCTTGTACTATGGTACAGAGGTGGTGATACTTCAAGTGAGTCGAACATTCTTTTTAAGGAACTGTATGACTACAAAAAGGATCCATTGGAAAAGGCGAATGTAGTAGCCGATTACCCAGAAATAGCAGCCAAACTACAGGCTCAACTAACCGAACACCTCAGACTTGGAAGAAAATTCAAACAAACATATAGTTCAAGTAGCCGCAAGCCAGGAAACGCTGGAAAACCTAGCGGTCCGGTAATTATGACTGAAACATTTGAGAATGGATTTAATAAAGAATGGATCAAATTCGGTCCAATTAAACCTTCTGTTGATGCTACTCATGGAGTTGATAGGTCATCTTGTGTAGCCCTGGGAAGTGATAAATCAGGATTTAAATTAACGCTGACCGAACTTCAACCTCTGACGGAATATCAGGTTGAGATCTGGATGAGGGCAGATAAAGGGCTAAGGACAGCTTTGAAAGCAAGTGGGCATGGGCAGGAAGAGGTAACAAAGAGGCTCGTAGGAAATGGAGAATTTCAAAGTGGCGTCCTTACATTTAAGACAGGTGAAAGCAATACCACCGCAGATCTGACTATTCTTCGCTGGATAACTGATACGAGCGCTATGGCCTATGTAGATAATCTGACAGTCACTCAACTAAGATAATTATGAAAATGCTACTATTCGGCCTTGTCTTTTTTATAGGCTCTGCCTTACATGCGCAGAAGAAAAATGTAGTACTCATTATCGTCGATGATTTGAAACCCCTCATCAACGCTTTTGGCGAGAGCCAAATGATCACTCCAAACATGGATAAGCTAGCAGCTGAAAGTGTAGTTTTCTCCAATGCCCAGAGCCAACAAGCTGTCTGCGCTCCTAGCAGAATTAGTTTCATGACGGGTATGCGTCCGGATTATACCAGGGTATGGGATCTGAAAACGAAAATGAGAGACATGAATCCGGATATCCTGACTATGCCGCAATATTTCAGGGATAATGGATATAATACCCTCGGTCTGGGCAAGGTTT
>CALBPF010000229.1 GCA_937899105.1 uncultured Flammeovirgaceae bacterium
CGGGTGTTGAGCAAACAATCTGCTCCATAACGCCCATTATGGTCTGCCTAACTTGAGGGTTCCCTACGATTCAGTAGTCGATTCACAAGCGTATTATGACTATCCGATGGAGATTTTTGATGGGCAGAGCTGTTGTTTGGCTGGTGGCTGAGATTTGCTTATCTAGCCTCGGCATAGATGACCTAGCTGACTATAGCGAGTTTCTATTTGAGAAAAGTATCCCCATTCTCATTGCACAGAAAGATGTAGTCTAGCGAGTGCTGACTATATGCATGGACTATTCGAGCTTGAGGGTGTTGCGATCGCGACCAGGTACATTCGCCAAACAATCCTCCACCGCCCGCGCCGCTGCCAAAATGTTTCGCTCAGCCCCACCCAGATAAAGTCGACCAAAGCTACCAATGGATGAAATCTGCAAAATATTAATCTGAGCCGCCTTTTCCGCCTCATTCGCCGCTAAAGAGGCATAGGCCGCTGGCTCTACCTCCATAACATACAGCGTTTGACCAGCCAAAATCATATTGCCGCGGCGGGTGCGGTTAATCAGCTGAACATGGTGCGGGTCCAAATTACGAATCACCTGACTAGACACCATACGCGGCTTTAAGCGATCGCGCATTTGCACCCCCAGGGCATCTAAAATCGCTCGCCCTGCCGCCTTCACTTCTCCCTGGCTACCGGAGTGAATTTCGAGCAACCCATAGAGGCGCTCTACCATTTGCACACCTGGAGTAACAACGGCTGATTTTAGGGCCACATCGGTAATGCGGTTGATTTCAATACCAGGGGAAATTTCAATCCACAGAGAAGCATCACCTGGAAGTGGCAAAAACCCAATAGAAACGCTGCCCATATAAGCAGCGTGCTGTGGTTGCAAATTGTCGATATATACATAGCTACGAAGTTCTACACCCAAGGCCGCGTCACAATTTATAACTTGCCGATTTTATCAGGTAACTGTCAGGAATAGAGGCGTTCGATATACCGAGTTTAAAGAGCTATGGATAGGCAAGGCGTAGAAGAGCTAGAGGCCAACATCCCAAATGTTCAGCAGCGCATTATGCCTCTAAATGCTGAGCAAGACCTTAATGCTTCATTTTAGGATGCGCAAATTTTCTTCATGATTGATGAATATTAACCTAAATTGATTTAACTGGCGTTTAGCCAATATTCTCTAGTTAAAATTTATACAAAGGCATCCTTAACTAGGCACATTCATTTGAAATCATTAGCTGGAGGGGCAGTCCAGCCTCCTTACTAGAAAAGAAATGGTTTTCGTTTCATAAAAATCTTGAAAAGGCTTGACTAAACAATAAGACTATTTGACGCAAAGCTGTGTTGCAGAAAGTAGTAGTGATGCGTCAAACATGTCTTGATTTTTTTTGAGATTTCGATTCGTTTTTGAAAAATCATAAAAACTCAAATTCAGCCTGACTAATTAATATGAGTTTTCAATCAAAAGGCTACTAAGAGCCGAAGAAACAATCTCAGTTTTTAGTAAAAAAGGTAGGTAATTATGGCTTATATTATGTTTCAGAAAATACGAGGATATCGTCCTGTTAGGGATGTCGAAAAAACAACACCAATTTTTCCAAATGCCTTTCACTGGATAGATGCTGAAGCAACTGTAGAGGTACGGATAACCCCTCTTAAACGTGGCCGAGTCAATTATCACGGGACTTCCTGGCGTGCTCAGGGAATAAAAGATGAAACCCTTGATGTTAAAAGTACTGTAAAGGTTGTTGGCAGAAAGAATCTTATCCTTTTAGTAGAAAAGATGATGCCATAAATTAATGAGCTCAGATACTTTAGAAAAGTTGCGTTTATAATCCTGATTTTTGTCTTAATTAAGTTGATCTTCAATCTTTACTTTAGCCAAAAATAAGAGTGCTTGATGATGTCCGTTTTGCTTAAGTTTGTTTTATTAACCACTAAATCAATCGTTGTAATGCCACCAATAGATAAAAGGAGAAAAACCTATGTTACCTGATCAGTTTGTAGAAAAACTTAAGGCTGGAGAGCGTAATTTTAGAGGTATTACTTTGAAGGATTGTGCCTTAAAAGGAATGGATCTACAGGGTATTGATCTTAGTTACTCTAATCTAGAAGCCATAGACTTTCATGAGTCTAATCTTGCAGGTGCAAATTTAGTAGGTGCAATGTTATTTAAGGTTAATCTTACAGGCGCAAATTTGCAGAGAGTGAGTCTTGAGAAAGCTAAGGTACTCATTGTACGAATGGAGGCAGCTGATTTGCGCCAAGCAAATTTGAAAGGGGCTCAAATTATGGATACAGATTTGTATGATGCAAATTTGTGGGGGGCTGTTCTAGCGGATGGAGAACTATATGGCAAATCTCCAATCATGCGGACTTCTATCGTTGTGATGCAACTCTCAGATGATGATTCTTTGACAGCTATGTAAATTTACGTAAAAATAAGACGCATTTTCGTAGCACTTAAAAGGGACCACTCCTCTTGAAGGAGGAGTGGTCCCTTTTAAGAAAATCCCTTGATAAGCAGGGCTTAGATAGCATCCAGCTTGATTTTTTAATGGGGTATGGAGCGTAAAATGACCTGCAGGTGGGAGCGTAAGATAGTTCAAGCTGAAAATTCGTCCTAATATTTCCCAGATTCGTTTCATAAAAAATCGAATTACGTCTGATTAAGTATTACGGGTTCATCTAAATGGAGGATCAAAGGTATCTAATGCCTTTCATTAAGAACGTGTTGATCTTAGCTGTCAATCCTAGAGACACACAGCAGCTTGATCTCCTTGAGGAGGTCAAAGCTATAAAGGAGATCTTAGGAAAAGGTATCCAAAACGTAACGTTTAATGTGGAAGTCAAAATAGACATAGAACCAGGGCAGATTCTTCCTGCTATTCGTGGCCATAGGCCACAAATTATACATTTTTGTGGCCATGGAGAAGATTTTGAGCTCGTATTTGCTGATGAAAATCAGGCGGGTAAAAGTGTTAAGGGACATAATTTAGTGGATTTATTCTCTCAACCTAAAATCCAAGGTCATTTAGAGTGCGTTGTTCTTAATGCTTGTTATTCAGCAAAACAAGCATCATGGGTAGGTAGGGTTGTTGATTATTCAATTGGTAGTCTTCATGCTATTAAAGACAGGGCAGCGATCCAATTCTCTAAATCATTTTACTCAGCGATAGTTACTGGTAATGCTTTTAAGGCTGACTTTTTTGATGAGGCCTTTCATGATACTAAAGCCTCTATGTCCTCAGAAGGTATAAAGGACAGTGAATTGTTGCAGCTTCACAAAAGAAGATTGATCCCTAGCCTAGAACCTAATATTGAAAGTCTTCTCCTAAGCGCTGGCCTTCGGCAATTAGTCACAGAAATACTTTATAAACGTGCTTCCAAAAGTAAGGCCCCACTTGGTAGATCTTCCACAGTGGAACATGATGTGCTAAGGAAGCTAAGAAAAATTATTCAGTCTTTGCCAGGGATTAAGAAGTATAGCGGAGACGTTTATGCCGAGGCCTGGGAAGATCTTTGGGATGAGATCAAAGATGAATTACGTCGTAAGGTAAGAAAAAATGGTGACTTGGATGCGGATGCAATTGTACGTTCTATGAATAGAAAACTTGAGGAGAAAATGAAAAAATATGAGAGGAACAGACACAAATATATACGTAGTTTTTTTTTAGGGCAGTTCTCAATTTATGAAGCCAAGTGAAACCCTTGAATCGCTAATCCTGAAAGTTACTGAACGAGTACAGTTAGATGCTACTGAACGTCGTCGAGTAATTGAAAGAATCCTTAGCAAAATAGTACGACATCCGAGCTTATATCGAAGCAAGCATCCGGACTACCTTGAAGCCCTAGATAAGACATTTGAATGGTTTATAAGAAATATTGAACGCTTTAAGCAACAGCCTAATAAATCAGTTGAAGAGAGTTTATTGATATGGATAAACAGCTATTTGGCAAGACGAGTTCAAGATTTATACATACCTCAGAAGAAAAAATATGAAATTCTAAGTCTCGACCAAGTAGTTTTTTCAGATTCAGAGAGTCAAGTTTCTTGGGTGGAACAAATGTCTGATTCTAATTTACAAGCAATTACATTGAGTGGGCTAGATGCCTATATCGAGAGTTTGGAAAGAACGCAAAAAGCTAAAACGCTAGCTCAAATCGAAGAGTACATCAGACGTGATCCTGATAAGCTACTGCGAAACCTTTCGCCTAAGAAAAATAAAAAATGCCATTGTCAGATACTGAGTGAGAGAAGATTACTTAATGATCCTGCGGATAGATTCTCAAGCTTAAGCCGAGAATTTAATATTAACTATCAAACACTAAAGTCGCATTGGGAGGCAAAATGTAAACCCTGTTTGCAAGAGATATATAGATCCTTTGATGGCGAGTAAAGAGTTTAGTGAACGCCCTGATGTGACTTTAATATTGGTCTGATATTTAATAAATGTCTTTTTGTTTTAGCTCAATTGAACTGTAGTGAAATTAAAGGTGTACTATGCAAGATTTCTCTCCGATTACAATTCCTCTAGGGTTAAAGGCTCATGACTTCGCAGCACGCTTTGCCCTTGAATATCAAAATAGAGAACTGTCTAAAAGGGTCTATCTGAATACACTGGCTGTATATGCAGTTCACCGGTATCTGAAATGGTTTGAAATAGACAGCAACCTGGATGCTAGCGATAGCTGGAATCTTGAGCTTTTAGGCATACGAGATATTGGAGACTTAATAGTTCCATGGGTAGGTAAATTGGAATGTAGGCCTGTACTGCCCGGACAAACGACTTTTACGATCCCTGCTGATGTTTCAGAGGAGAAGCGAATAGCTTATGTACCTGTTCAGTTTGAGGATAAACTAGATCACGCTGAAATTTTAGGGTTTAAAGAGATAGTTGGCACATCTGATCCAGTAACAGAAATTAATCTCGATTCAATTGCTGACACAACAAATCTTTTTCAATTTTTACAGCGTATAAGGCTAGAAAACTGGCCTTTAGAAGAGAAAGTTAGTTTTGAATTCTTTAAGAAAGGTGTGCTAGAGCCATATCAACGCAAGCACGGTTGGTCCACTCCAAAACCTGTAAGGGAACTGGTTGATTCACCTTTTCTAAATTCAGCGACGGTTGATAATAACCATGAAGAATATAGTGAGTCTTTACGAGACTTGCTTAACGAGTTACAAGAAGAAATAGAAATTCCAGATATGGCACTGCAAACATATCGGAAAGCTAAGATCAATAATAGTTCTGAATTTGAGATTTTAATTGCTGCCTGGCCAGATTCAACTAGCACTAATACAGTAGTTCAAGAAATCACTACTGACAAGAGTTCTGCGTTCTGGTCTTTTCTAGTAGCCTTGAATCGGTCTACTGAGCCTTTCCCGAGAAAGTCAGGTATTAGCGTGATGAGTTTAGATACTTTAAACCTGTTAGCTGAGTCGATAGCCGATAAACCAAAATATGATTTCCATGTTCTCTTTAAAGCAAAATCTTTGGAAGAGGCTCTTTCTATTAAGGTTATATACGAAGGTCTAGAGGAACAACTGACATCACTTGCTCCAGGTACGGAGACATCCAAAACTGATTGATTTCCCTGGATTTGTACGGATAAAATAGCAGGCGATCCTTGTAAGGATATTTCAGACTATCTGTCTAGGCAATATAAATTGGGTTCTTTTGTTAACAACCATATCGAAGTTCATGACATCGCAGAGCAAGGATTTAGGTTTAGAGTCAACATATAAACTGAAGATAACTATGTTGACTTCGGAAAAATGTGAAGCCGATATTTACTATTGGTCTGGTAGTAGCTATGAGCCATTACAAGAAATATCACCTAAGCATAGTTTTGATTATGCTCAAGAATTAGACACAAAGTATAAAACATGGAAGGATGCGTATCATAATGCTTACAATGAATATGAAGAAGAAGTAGTACTTGAAGGTACGCACACTGATTTTCCAAAAAAATACCCTGATAATGGAAAAATCAGAAAAAGATATCGAAAGAAGGTTAATGATGAGGAAGACAAATTTAAAGCAGCATTCTATAAATGGATAAATTCCCCTCTTTCTGATTTTAGATCTCATCTTGAAGAACCAGATGTTCGTAAAGAGATTAGGACTGTCACTATAGTTGTCGATATAAGATGCGAAGACCCTAATGATGATCAAAAGCGAAAAAAGCTGGAAAGATTACCTTGGGAAACATGGCAGCCTTTCTCTAGACAGGAGTATCAAGAAGTATATATCCTTAGATCAGGTAAGACCAAAAGAGTCCTACCAAATCATTTGCCAGTAGATACTGGCAAAAAGAATATTCTGGTTATATCTGGAGAAAACAGACAAAACAAAGCTTTGAGAATTGATTATGAGATAATCAAGAATTGTGTTCGAGATCGAGCTAATGTTGAATCACTTGTCTTCCCAAATAGTCCTGAATCTGGGCGTAGATATTTCTTAAAAGATTTACAGTCTAATATAGACAGACATTCCTATTTAGACATATTAGTCTTTGCTGGGCATAGTGAGGAAAACGAAAATTTGAACGGAGTTTTGCAATTATCACCGTTTGTAAAAATACCTATGGCAGATATTGAGCCTATCCTTCAGAAAGCTGTGCAGGAAAAAGGGCTACACACTGTTATTTTTAACTCGTGCTCTGGTTTAGATTTATGTAAGGCATCCTTAATGAATGGGGTTAACCAAGTCATTATAATGCGAGAGGTAATTTATCATGGGCACAATACAAGAAAAACTGAGGAATCTGCAGCACTCTCATTTATCGATAATCTATTCTCTCATTTGACAGAAAAAAATGAATATAAAAATCTTAAGGAGGCTTTTTGGGCAGCAAGGAATCTTCTTAAGAATCAAGAAGATTCCTTCCCTTCTGCATATCTAATACCATCTCTCTACTGTTCTTCTCTAGAAGTAGTAGATTTTTTTGCATTTGAACCATCACTTTTTAAGAGAATTCGAAAGAGTTATTTCTTGAAAAGGCATGAAATCTTGAAGTTAACTCTTGTGTCCCTATTCTTATATCTTTTGACGCCACTACAAGAGATTTTTTTTGATGTTCGATTTCTCATGCAAGCGGCCTATAAATCTTATGTATTGGAAAGGGTCTCAAATAATCCACTAGACGATCATATCCCTCCTGTCGCCTTGATTGCAGTTGATTATGACTCCCTTCAAGAAGCAAAAGTTGATGCAAGGAATTATTATCCAATTGATAGAAAATATTTAGCGCAAATAGTCGACCAACTGAAAGCAAAACATACGTCTGTTTTAGGATTAGATTTTCTTTTTGTTGAACCTCATGAAGATGATCACTATTTACGAGAATCTCTTGAGTCCATAGCTGATAATTCTTGGATTATATTAGCCACTAGAAAAGATCTAGATGGAAAACCATTGAATATAAGCAACACGGTTCGAGATTCTAGTTGGGCTATAGATGCTAGTGTTGATGACTGGAAAGCTCCTTTTTGGGAGATTGACCTTAATACTAGTCAAGGAATTTGTGAAGGGTATTGTCATTTCTCCTATTTGTTAGTGCTTGCTCAAAAACTTCAAGATCCTATGTACAAAGGGCAATTTAAGCAGCACGCATCAGAAAACTCACGTTCAAGTGTGACAGGAAATTTACAGGCAAGTGTTAATAGTTTTATCCAAAAGAGCCTTGAAAGCAACACAGAGAATTATAGGAATTCTATTTTCTATAAAATCTCACATCCAACATTTCGGCGGAACACAGTTATTGATTTTTCAATCTCACCTAAAGATGTATATAGTTATGTGCCAGCACGCAGACTTAATGATGACAAAAATTTAGAAGACAACGGTCTAGGTGATTCAATTGATTTTGAAAATCAGATAGTAATTGTTGCTGCTGGAGGTTATGAACAAGCTGAAGATACGTTTTCTGCTCCTATGGCAATATCTTTCTGGCGAAATAGGTTGCAGAAAGACTACCCTTCGAGTGCGTTGTTACGTAAAACTTTTACTGGAGGCGAAGGTCTTTCCTACTTTGTTCATCATATTCTGCATCAACATTGGCTAGTGATATTGCCATTACATATGGCTGTAGGAATAACAGTAGTCTTTGGTTTGTCAGGGAAAATTTTTTCTGTGAAATCAAAAATCCCTTTAGAGCCTAATAAGAAACATGTGCTTTTGATAAAGCCTTTGATATTTTGCGGGTTATATACTATCTTTTGTATCCATGCTTATAGCGTATTTTTGATAGTTATTCCTATAATATTACCGATTACTGCATTTTGGTTTCTATTTTTCAATTATCAGAAGTTGTTGTTTATTAAGAGATAGTGTGTGATGTGGAATAAGAATTTCATAATTGGTCTATCTGTTGCAAAAGTTTTCTTTATAGCTTGCTTCATTATAGGTAGCTCTGAAACCTCTGCCGTGGCTAATAGTCTGAGTAATTCAACTTCTACAATTACTTCAAATTCTAGAGGTGTGGAAAGCCTGAGTAGGAGAATTCATAAAGGACTATCAAAGTTGTATGAAAGATTGTTTGGTAGAAAACCTGGAGGATCAGGAACACG
Source organism: uncultured Flammeovirgaceae bacterium (assembly GCA_937899105.1). GTDB lineage: Bacteria > Bacteroidota > Bacteroidia > Cytophagales > Cyclobacteriaceae > Fulvivirga. The sequence continues at coordinate 8,570 of CALBPF010000229.1, forward strand.
AGGTCAAATTTGTTCTTTGTGGCCCAGTGATGCTGCTGACATGAGCCAAATTTGGCGTACTGAACCAGTTTTCATATGGAAGTTACAACAATCTCTAAATGCTTACGATTATATAGATAAAATTCTGATTCAAGAGGTTGGTTCAGACACTGAAGAGGTTTCCTATGAAAATTTGGATACACATCGATTCACTCGGAAATATCAAGAGTTGGGCTCGGTAAACGTTATTCAATTCTTTAAGCCTAATGACTTACATCTTTCTCCTGGCAAAGAGTATAGCTATACAATTTCTATGAAAAGACAGTTTCCTCAAGAGGAAAAAGAAGATATGGATATTCCGTCACAAACTTATACTTTTCAAGTACTGGGGGATATGTCTCTATCTGTAAATGGAGTTAATCGAGACGAAATTCGTATGGGAATTGAGCATATTAATCAGAACAACGCAGATTTATCACCAGAAAAGTTGGCTATTGAAAGAATATATTTCTTCGGAACTGAGAATGGCTTGTGGGGTGATGCTCTACAAGAATTATTCTCAACTAGTTTCTTTATCGAGACTAAGTCAGTGGTTTCTGATATTTATAATATGCAAGTGTGTGTAATTAGAGAGCAAGATTAAAGTACTCATGATCATAACTTAGCAATATGCCCTTTTTACCAAGGACTGCCAACTATAGAGAAAGCTGCCCAATAATAAGGATGTTTGGTGTCTTCTCGTGACATGATATACACCTGTGCTTCCCTCAAAGCTTCTGCTTTAATCACCTTTCCTTTCTCACTAATGATTGTAGAGTTTTGAACTGAAAGATTTATATAAAATCTTTCCATTAGCTTTGGCGTTTCTCGATCATCAATGTCCCAAAGAGTCCCAAGAGCAGCCTTCGCACCTAATTCATGGGCAAGCCCTGCAAAACCTAATAAGTCATCACTATTATCACGCTCTTCCGCATCCTTATTATGCAATGTACCCTCATTGTCTTTTATTAGTTTACTATCACATTTCTCTGTAATGTCATCACTAATAATTGCTTCACAGCTACTAAGGACAAACAGTTCAATGTCATCAATAGTTTGTTGTTTGAATTCACTAAAAGAATAGTAATTGTCACTGCCAGTTTCTCTATTCCCAAGTTCGAGATACGATTCTTCAGGGTTATCAGCGTTGAAAACGCTATGAGTTGCAATATGCAAAATTCTGGGTGGATTATTAAGCTGGTAGCTTTCTGAAAACTTGAAATTTAAAATTTGTGTTAGGGTCTCTTTTGTGAATTCTTTTCCCATAAAAGCTTTAAAGCTAGTTTTAATAGAAAAACCAATATGATTTCTATCTGAGAGTATTTCTGGTTGATTAGTCTCGTTGAAATGAGTTAACTCTTTTTGTGCCCATATGTTCTGCACTCTTTCCAATTCATCTTTGACTCCTGGTAATCTATTTGTGTTGCCAAGAAAGGTGAGGTTGGAATCCTTCAATTCAATATACTCATATTCATAGTTCTCAGGTGTTTTTTGTGGAATGAGCCCTACACTATATCCTTCTTCTATAAGAAAGTCTCCTGTATCTGGATTAACAAGAGCTGCTAAAGGCAGATGACTTGAACAACGATCAAGGCTGAACACAAGGTTTTCAATTCCTTGTTCTTCCAGCTCTTGTTTGATTGGCTGAATTAGCCAAGTATATAGTTTTTGTGCACTAGCCTCATATTCAGTTCCTATTGGTTTATGGAGGTTGTTGTATAAGTTATTAATTTCTTGATAGAACTCCTTCCTAGTGACTATTTTATCTGAGAAAGGCAAAATAATAGAAAGTTTATTTGTAAGCTCTGTTTCAGGAGTTTCTAAGACTAGTAGTAATGGCTGCTCTTCCCAAGTATTTGTATTTGGTGCAAAGAAAACCCTGACTACTCCTGGCTTAAAGCCTGTAACTTCGTTAATTTCGGTTAAAGGGGGTAATTTTGAATTAAATACTTAAAAACATATAAATAATTAGAATAAATAAAAAGATC
>CALBPF010000230.1 GCA_937899105.1 uncultured Flammeovirgaceae bacterium
ATTTTTGGATGGTTTAAATTTTACAGTGCACTTAAGCGATGACTCATATGGCGAAGACTTTTACTTTAGTACTTGCTGTTTTCCTTTCTTTTTATTCGCTGTCAGGAAAAGAAAATGTGGAACTTGCGTGTCCCTCGCCGTCAATTTCTGCCATAGGCAATACTGAGGTATGTCAAGGGCAAAGTGTCAGATTGAACATTGATGATTTTAATCCTACTCTTTATAATTACCAATGGTTTAAGAATGCAGCTTCAGTTTCCGGTCAAATATTTCAAGATATTTTTTTAACATCATCTGACGAGTCAGGCGAGTATACCGTCATTGTCACCGATGTCTTAGATCCGGATTGTATAAGTCCTCCAAGCAATTCTATAACAGTACAAATCAATGAACTACCTGAAACTTCAACTATTCCAACGGTAATAGGGTTAAATCCTGGCTGTACAGGTGATGATATTACACTTTTATCTACTGTATCGGCGCCCACCGGAGGAACTTATCGATGGTTTAGAAATGGAATAAGTGTACTCGGGGAAAATAGTTCGAGTTTAATTATTAACGTTGATACTCAGAGCGGAGCATATGCCGTAGAAATTTTGAGCGATGCCAATTGCGGAAGTGGCGAAAGTCCATCGGTAGACATAACAATTGATGCCCTTCCTGATACTCCTGTAATCATGACCTCCGGAAGCAGCATTTGCGCTGATGGTACTGAGGTAACACTTACGTCGGACCTGGCACCTGACGGCGGTTCATATGTATGGTATAAGGACAATGTACTCATAGATACTGAAGAATCGCGCGATTTAGTGTTAAGCGCCTCTGAGCAGTCTGGTGACTACTCCGTACAGGTAATAGATGGTAACGGCGCCATGTGTGCTAGTCTCACCAGTTCGGTTGAGCGCATAGAAATTTTTGAATTACCTACGCCCGCACTTGTAGGTGCTGATGTACAGTTGTGTGCTGAAACCGAAACGGCGCTTAACGGAAATGTTGCGGTAGTAGGTTTAGGCGCCTGGACTACAGTAGCGCCAGGTGTGGTCATTGAAGATCCAAATGATCCGCAAACCACTGTTTCCGGACTTATACCAGGTGTTTATGAGTTCAATTGGCAGATTGATAACGGTCTTTGTCTTGGCTTACCGGTCACGCAGCAAATAGAAGTTTTTGCAGAACCTTCGGATGCCATTACGGAAGCGGATAAGATTATTTGTGATTTAACATCAACATCTATTACTGCCAATTTCCCGGATAGTGGCATGGGCAATTGGATTTTAGTTTCAGGTACAGCTACTATTAGTGACCCTAATAACCCCAATACTATTATTTCAGACTTACCACTAAACTCCGAGGTAGTATTATCATGGTCGGTAACCAACGGAAATTGTGATGTTAAAACGGATGAGTTGATCATTCAAGTGGGTGCATCGCCTTCAGCGGCAGAAACATCGGATGATCAACAGCTTTGTTCAGTTACGTCTACAACTATTCAGGCTACTGCACCATCGGTTGGTACCGGTCAATGGTCCGTAGTCAGCGGCTCGGCAAATATTGAAGATCTTTCTAATTCAAGTACCGCTGTCTCAAATCTGGTGCCGGGAGAAGACGTTGTAATAAGATGGACTGTTTTTAATGATTGCGGGTCCAACCAACAAAACATATTTATCGAAAATGAACTTTCACCCGATATAGCCAACGCAGGAGCAGACCAAGAACTTTGTGGAGCTATGAATACAGTACTCGGCGGTTCAGGAAATGGTGGCTCTTGGGTTGTGATCAGTGGTACAGCCACATTTGATAATCCTAATTCTCCGACCTCAGCGGTATCAGGTCTTTCAGTGGGTGACAACATTCTGCGTTATGTTATCGAAGCAGAAATCTGTGATGACACCCAGGATGATGTCCTACTTACCGTTTTTGAAGAACCATCACCAGCGGTGTTGGTTTCTAATAATGTAGTGTTCTGCGATGGTGAAACAACAACTGACATTGCTGCAGAACGGCCAGATATTGGAATCGGTAATTGGTCTGTAGTTAGCGGGGGTGGAATTTTGACTAACCCTATTTCGCCAGATACTGAAATTACAAACCTTCCTTTGGGAGAAACGGTGCTTAGATGGACCATATCTAATGAAAGTTGTAACTCTAACAGCGCGGACCTCACCATCTTCATTTATCCCACCCCCGATTTAGAGAGGACTGCATTAGAAATATGCTCTGGTGAAAGTATAGAGCTTACGGCAATTGGTGGAGACACCTACCTTTGGTCTCCATCAGAAACATTAAGCTCAACCACCATTTTCAACCCGATAGCAAGTCCATTGCAATCCACAACGTATTCGGTAGATATTGAGCGCAACGGATGTACCAATGCTACACTTGAAGTCGCTGTAACGGTCAACTCTACACCTGAACTAACTGTAAGCTCTGATACTACGATTTTTGCCAATCAAAGTGTTCAATTGTTCGCTCGTGGGAGCGATAGCTATTTATGGTCTCCTGCTGAAAGTTTGGATGATGCTATGAGCGCTTCACCTATTTCCTCACCATCGGAAAGCACACTTTATACAGTTACAGGCACAAATGAATTCAATTGTAGTTCGGAAGCCTCAGTAAATGTTTTTTTGAGCGATGACTTTGAAATATTTGTGCCCGATCTATTCAGCCCTAATGGTGATAATGTGAATGACTTACTTCTTGTAAATACGCTTGGCATAGAGCAACTGGAGTTCAATATCTATGATAGAAAGGGACGGGAAATGTTTACTACAAATGATAAAGACATGGGGTGGGACGGTACTTTTAACGGTTCTGAGCAGCCTATGGACAACTACATATACTTTATAATAGCCGAGCTTTCAAGCGGTGAGCGCGTTAGTCGAAAAGGTTCAGTTCAGTTAATCAGGTGAGAAGAAGCGTCACTATAGTATTTTTCGTATTTGGTGTTCTCTCCGTGAAGGCCCAGCAGCCGTTTTTTTCACAGTTTTACAATGCTTCATATACTGTAAATCCGGCATTTACCGGAACAGCCTATGGGTATGTGCGTGCCGGATTAAACTACAAAAGCTATTTTAATGATTTTGAGCAATTTCAAACCACCGCAGGCCATGTTGATCTATCGCTGCTGGAAAATGATCGAAATCCTGATTATGCGGGGGTGGGGATGGCCATAATTCATGATCAGTCAGGTAAGGCAATTACCAACACCAAAGCCATGCTATCATTTGCATATCATAATGCCTATGGCCGCAGCCGAAATGAGTTCATTGCTTTTGGTATGCAAGCCGGCATCGATAACACCAATGTAGACTTTACGGGACTTACTACTCAGAATCAATGGGTGAATGGTATTGGATTTGATCCGGGGCTGGCAAATGGTGAGAACATCGAAAGCGATAATTCTACCGTTGTGGACTTCAGCGCCGGATTTATGTGGTATAAGTTCCTTAATAATGGCGCCTCCTTTAATGCAGGCGTTTCAGTCTATCACCTTGGAAGACCCGGGCGCGAATTTTTGGGGCAAAAAAATCCCATTGAAAGGCGTCTGTCAGTCCATGGTTCAGCTCGTCTTCCGCTTACTGAGGTGGTTAATTTTGCACCAAGTTTATTTTACTTCTTCCAGGGTGACGAGCATACTATTAATCCGGGTGGCGCCATAGAATTCTCCCTTCGTGAGGAAAGCTATTTTTCATTGGGGGTGTGGGCACGCAATCTTGACGTATTCATTGGAGCTATACAGGTAGAATATGCCAATTTTATATTGGGTGCGAGCTATGATCTTTTGCTGTCCTCTATTTCAGATGAGACTAGAAACGGCGGATTCGAATTGAGTATGAGTTACCTTATCAAGCGAACTTATAAGAAGCGCGCACGAATAAAATCGCTGAGAAGACCTGGGCTATGAGTAAATTACTGTTGGTTATTATTGGCTTTGTCACTATTCAGGTTAGCGCCCAGCACATTAGGCCGCTGAAAGAAGTAGCAGGCAAACTAGAAGAAGACGAAATACGTCTTATTGCGGAAAGGCTATTTCAGGAACGCCAGTATTATGCCTCGCTGGAGTATTATAAAAGGCTAGATGGTAATGCAGGATTAGAGAAAGCAGATGAATATACGGTTGCCAAACTTCATTATTTACTTAAAGATTATTCTGAAGCGCTAAGCGTTTATGAAAAGCTGGCCACGGGAAATCATGATCCAACAATTAGTTATGACCTTGGCAGGATTTACATTACCCAGCGCAGATATAAGGAGGCCGAGTCATCATTTCAAAGCGTGTTAGCCAGCCGGGCTTCCTCTGATCTAAAAAACAAGGCCAGGGAGCGCTTACAAAACTTATCGGGTTCGCGGAAAATTATTACAAATAAGCCTGATGAACGTATCACAATTATTCGTAATAATGGAGATCTAAATCTGCAAAGTGGAAAATATGGGTACGATGGAGAAGAATATTTTGATGCAGAAAGAGAGGTAAGAACCCGAAAAAAATTTGATATTAATTCTGACCTAACCGTCGAGCTAGATTCTATTTTAGTTCAGCGTATTTACAAAATAAATAGTGGAAGAGCGGCTGAATTGAATGTGAAAGTAAAATCAAATAATACCTCTCTTTCCGGAGCCGTCACCGGATTTGTGAAGAACGAGGCGCTTTTTACCCTGCATAATCCATTGGACGGGGCAGAAGGATATGAAATATATTCTTCCGTGCGTAACGGTAGCGATTGGTCAGAGCCCAGGCAACTTACGGCAAGAATTAATGCTTCGAGCTATTCGACGAAAGACCCGGCAGTAGCACGCACCACCGGTGGCGATATGTTTCTTTTCTTCTCTTCTAATCGTCCTGGCGGTTTTGGGGGCTATGATATTTGGATGAGTCAATATGTACAGGGTGAATTCAAAAAGCCGGTGAATTTGGGTATAGGGATAAACACCTCCGAAGATGAAATAACACCCTTTTTTGATGTTTCTACAGGTTATCTGTTCTTTAGCTCTAATGGTCATGCCGGTATTGGAGAAATGGACGTTTTTCTCACCCGGGTGAATTGGGGCCAGGGCACAGGAAAAACTTTCAATATAGGAGAACCGCTAAATACACCTTTTGATGATTTTAACTTTAGCCTTGATCCGCAAGGAAAAAATGGGCTGGTGACATCTAACAGGTATACCAACTGCTGTGATCGGCTCGTTAGATTTACATTAAGCACACCTTTTAGTTATTCAGAGCTTCCACCCACCTTAGTTGATGTTACCACATTTGATCAATTTGACTCTGAGTTAACAGTTTTGCGCCAGTCATTTAATTATGAAGAACTGGCTTATAATGAGGCCAGTACAGAGTTTATTCTAAAAGAAGATGCCGATATAGAGGGGTCATTGGCTAATGCTAATATTCCGCTTGCTAATCGTAGGATACTTCTTGTGGATAAAATGGGAGAGGTGGTGAGTTCTACCATTTCCGATGACGCCGGCAAGTTTAGTTTTAAGCAACTCCCGGCCGGTGGTCAGTATAGGTTTGTATTAAACGAACCGAATCCGACTTTAACTATCGATATAAAACTTCTTAATAAAAAAGGGAAGGTTTTTGGAAGACTAAATAATACGGAAAAGCCGGGTTTATTCGATTTTAAACTACTTGAAGATTATTCATTGGGAGTTTGGACGCTGGACGTTGAAGACGCAACTATATCAGGGCAATTGCTGGGTACGTCAATAGGAGGTGAAAAAGTATTACTGGTTGATTATAAAGGTGGTATTGTGGCTGCAGCACGCACAGATAACAAAGGAAGGTTCTCTTTTAAGAAGCTTCCCTCCGGAGAGAAGTATTCTTTCGTATTGCAGGCACAAGACGCACCCATGAATGTAAACGTTGATGTTAAAGATAGACTTGGAAATGTTATAGAAAAGTTCAGCAGTACTACCTCAAAACAGTTGTTTAAATATCGAGAGCTAGACGAATACGCAACCGGCACATGGACAATTAATACCACCGATGCCAGTATATCAGGGTCGTTAGTAGTAGGAAGATTGGCATTAGGGAACAAAAAAGTACTGTTGGTTGACGCAGATGGTAAAGTAATCGGGGCTTCTCTTACAGATAAAACCGGAAAATTTACTTTTAGGGAACTTCCTCCAGGTAAGCGGTACTCGTTTGTAATTGAGGAATCAGAAACTGCGTTCAACATTGACGTAGCGCTACTAGACGAGAACGGGAATATAGTGACGCGATTTAGCAGTAATAATCGACAAGAAATTTTTAAGTATCGTTCGTTAGAGGACTATGAGTTGGGCGTCTATACACTCAATAAAGAGGGAGCTTCGTTCAAAGGCACGTTATCTGCAGATGGCAAAGGCCTGGGTGAACACATGGTAGTATTGCTCGATGAAGCAGGTAACATGCTGGAAGGTGTTTTTACAAACAGTTTAGGTGAGTTTGCGTTTAGCGACCTCACAAAAGGACAGCGCTATGCTTTTGCTGTGGCCCTGGATAATAGATCTCAAAGAATACAGATCAGTATTGTTGACAGGCAGGGCAGTATTGTGGAGACATTAGATAACCAATCCCGAAGCGAAATATTCCGATATCGGGATTTGGCTGAACACCTATCCATTTACTATGCTTTAAATTCGACTGTTTGCGGACAATTTGAAATAACGGAGCCCGGAGTTCATCAGGTGGTTTTGGTTGATGAAGGTGGACAGGAAATAGCCTGTGTGGAAGCCAACGCCTATGGTTATTTTCAGATGGATGCCGTTCCCTTTAGTTCGGCGCATCGCTTTATACTTGACGGTTGTGATACCGAAGCAATAGTAAAGATCGAAGTTGTGGACGCTATGGGAGCTAACACTTTCCTGATAAGAAATGATAAACATTTCTCGTATTTCCGTTACGAAGACTTCAATTCTTATCAATACATACCGATGATAGCCAGACGCAATATACTACTTAACCAAGGTCACCGCAGTAACACGGTATGTGAAATGAGAGTGAATTTAACTAACTTTAAATACTTAAGAAGCTGATTATCAGGTTTGAAAGTGGCAGGGCGAAATATTGTTTTTTTAAAGGCTTCACTTATTTTAGTAGGCATAATGTGCTGTTCATTTACCACGGCAAATGAAGGCCCTGATATCAATGCCAAAGTAAAGGCTATTTTCCTTTATAACTTCTCAAAATATGTAGAATGGCCGGAGACAATGGCCAGTGGACGTTTTAGAATCGGTATCTACGGCGACTATCCGGCCATACGCGAAGAGTTGGAAAAAATGTCGAAGATCAAACGTAGGGGTGATCGGAGTTTTGAGATTATGACATTCAACTCTATGGATGAAATAGAGCCTACGCACATCTTATATGTAGTAAAAAACAGCGCTGTAGATATGTCACAGATTTCTAAGCGCTTAGGAGGGAGTTCCACTTTACTCGTGACCGAAGGAGACGGGTTCATTAATAAAGGCGCTCATATTAACTTGTATTATGAGAATAACAAGCAAATGATGGAGTTGAATCCCGCAACTTTTGATCAGCATGGTTTAAAGGTGAGTACTCAATTATTATCAATTTCTAAAGTGGTTAACGGATGAGGCTACTAACAACCCTATTTATATCACTACTCTTTTGCTCTGCTCAAGCGCAGAATATACTGGATAAGTCGTTTAAAAAATACCAGGGAGGCGAGTTGAAAGAGGCTCAGGTACTGATAGATTCGGCTTTGACCAGCGAGTTGTATGCTGCAGAAAACGTTACCTGGTACTTAAAAGGGTTCGTATATAAAGACCTGTTTAAAGAAAGTCAAAATGAACCTCAAGCCGAAGATTTGAGAAAAACGTCTCTCGCTGCATTCCGACAGCTGATAAAAATGGATACCTCTGGTCAGTACAAGGAAGAAGTAATTCAGAATTTAAAGTTCTTGGCGACTACATATTATAATGATGCTATGAGGCTGCTAAAGCAGTTGGACTTCCGCGGCGCCAATACATTCTATAGTAATTTTATTGCTATTTATAGCCCGATTAATGATGGCTCATTTTCTCTGTTGGACAGTGAACTTAAATTTCACCTGGCTGTTGGCTCCGGATACGTACAAAAACAAAAGTCTGATTCCTTAAATGACTATTCACAACTGGCCATTGCGGCTTTCGAGCATGTGCTTCAACTGGATTCTATGAATAAAGATGCTAATTACAATATAGGCGTCATTTATTATAATGAAGCGGTAAATCGTATCCTGCAATTGGATTATGACGATATTGATATTCTTGCC
>CALBPF010000231.1 GCA_937899105.1 uncultured Flammeovirgaceae bacterium
CAAATATAAATGTATAATTTGGCTGAAAGCACAAAGAAATATTCAATTTAAAATAACATTCGAAGTATTATAAATATGCGTTTACAATTATTAAAATCCACTAGGTTTAAGCTTGTTAGCTTTACCGTTTTTTTTCTATCAGCAATGATAATTATATCCTGCGGCGATGATGACGATGGTAGTGTTGATCCGGTTGTTAGTGAGTTTATACGAATTACGGTGTTAGATCCAAATCAAGAATCGATTACCATTCAAAATTTGGGTACCTCGGAAGTAGACATTACTAACTTTCAGTTGTGTTTAGGACCTGGCCAATACAATATTCTTAGCAACTACAGCTCTATTGACGGAGACTTAAGTCTATCGGCAAATGAAGCAGTTATTATAGATTTAACCTCTGGTAGTTCCGGAGTCACAGCGCTACCTGACAGTAATGGGGGTCTTGGGCTGTTTTCTACAGGAGGTCAGTTTGAATCATCTGACCCGGCAATCTTAAGGGATTATGTTCAGTGGGGTGCGGCCGATCAAAATAGAGTTGATCAAGCTGTTACAGCGGAACGTTGGAACGATGCCTCCAGTTTTATTTCTGGTTTTGCACCTTACACCTTTTCAGGAAGTTCAAATGAGTTTGGTTCCAATTTCTGGAATACAGTTGCGCCAGAGGATGTCCGATTGAAAAGTGGTTTTGTTATCAACCTGGCAACGCCAAATAACGATAGGCTGGTGAAGTACTTCAGCACGCTACCATCGGGTACGGCAGATCTCTCTGATGGTCAGGTTTTTTCTCAATTTAGTCCTCGAGATGCTTTTGATGGGAATTTATTTACTTCTAAAACTGATGGGACTGGCGCATTCACTAAAATGGCTGTGAATGGTAATGGTCTGCTTGTAGAGGACGGAGAGATAACTCTTTCTGATGATGACAATTCTTTTTTAATTAAAGTAATTAACGACACTACCGGACTCTTCCATGACCGAGCAAACTCGACTGAGATTAGTGTTTTTAACCCAACAACAATGGAACTCGAGGGTATAATTGATATGAGTGCGGGTACGGCTCCCTCTCCTCAACGTTTTCAAGAATTTGTTATTCGAGGAGACGAAGTGTATGCTCCTATAAGAGCTGCAGACGGAAACTCATACGACAACTATATTGTTCAGATAGCGAATTATCAAACCGGTCAGTACGTAGGGCAGACTGAATTCCCAACCGGGGCCAACAGCTTTGTAAATATTTTCGGGCAGAACTGGGTCGATGATGCTGGAAATATTTGGTTTCAAAACGCGGGAAGCCCACTTGAGGGAAACTTCATTTCTAGTATTCACCGTGTTCCGGCAGGTTCCCAGCAGTTTGACAGTTATTCGTTTATTCCTGCTTTGGCAGCCAATCCTGCAAATACTCTTTTCCCTCAAACTGGACGTGTTTACTTCCTTGGCAACAACTTAGCCATTGCCCTTGTAATCACTGACGTGCCTCAGGGCGTGATTGATTTACTTGCATCTGTAGGCGGAGACCCGGCCAATTTATCTGAAGAACAGATTGACCTTGCACTTGGCCTGTTTTTTACTGAAGAGACCGGCCGATGGGTAGAACTTGATCTTGAAGCACAAACCGCAACCATTATAGCAGGGCTTCCGGCCCAAGGGGGGTTTGCTGTAACCTCAGTTGAAGAAATAAATGGATTAGTTTATTTGTCAATTACACGTGCTACTGAAAATGCTTTCTATACCTACAACGTTACCACAAAGGAAGTAGAAAAGGCCTTTGATGTAGTTGGTGGAAGTATTGATGGTATCTACGATCTGTCAAAAAATAACTAAGATAGAAATAAGATAAAGCATCTTTCCAAGGGATGTAATTAGATGATATTACAATAAAATGGCACTTGCAATTTTAATTGTCAGCTGTGTAGTTCTCTACTCAACTTCTAAATATTCTCCTATAAGGAGAGTATTGCTTATAGAGAAGGACAAGAAATTAACGATTACTGTTGCTTGTGTCATTTTATTACTTTCTTTCTTTTTCTTTAGCACATATTACGATTTTACGACAGCATTAGTGGTATGGTTAATTTCATTTATGACCATACTATCAGCAGTTGTACTATCCATAAAGATGAATGTTAAATGGATTTGGATATGGGGCGGATTTTGTATATTAATGATCTTGGTAGATTTGATTTAAATGCCTGCAAGATCTAAATATTTATCATCCGGCTGGTCCAGGTTTAGTAAAATTCTGGCAATCGTCTTTGGAGCTTATGCGGCAACGGCCACATTGCATATCGCACTTGCCAAAAACGTTGCCAATGATACTCCGGTACTTTTAACGTCAACTTATTCTTCTTTTCTGATTTGGATAGGCTTTATGATTATGGTTTTCATGATAAAGAAAGTATGGAAAGCATGGAGCATTTTATTGGCTATTATTGCTATTAGCAGCCTTCTAATTTTTATGCAATGAAAAAACTTAAGGGGTTAGGCGTTAAAAATTACAATGTTCTTTTCCACACCCATACAGTGGCTGGCATTGTAATCAGTTTTGCCCTTTTTGTTATCTTTTATGCCGGGGCTTTTTCACTTTTCAGACATGAGGTGGCGCAATGGGAAAACCCCGATATGAGGCAACCGGTTCAGGAAGATATTAACCTTGACCTGGCCCTTCAAAAGGTGGATAGCGCTTACGGTGGATTAAACTATCATCAGAATACCACAATTAGATTACCAGGAGATGAATCTCCGGTGGTATATGTGTATGGCGCCGTGAATAAAACGGATTCTACTACCGAACGTATGGCCGCTTATGTTAGCCCCGAAACTATGATGGTACAAGATGTAAGGAAACCGCTAACGACCGTCAGCGACACAATTTACTTCCTTCACTACTTCAGGCAAATACCTGTCATTGGCCTCTATTTATCAGGTTTTGTTGCGCTCTTTTTCTTGTTTGCTATTGTTACGGGGTTACTTATTCACTGGCAAAATCTGCTGACCAAGTTTTATGCCTTTGTAAAAGAAGGTGAATGGAAATCTATTTGGACAAACGCTCATACCGTTTTAGGTGTGATAGGGTTACCGTTTCAGCTTATTTATGCCATTACCGGCTCATTTTTTGGTTTGCTAATATTAATCTTACTACCTGCGGCATTTCTCCTTTATAATGGCGACCAGGAAAAACTGGTTAATAAAGTTAATCCCGCAGCAGCCTTGACAGTGGATGAAAATGCGCCTGATTATAACCATTTTACATTAACCGAACTTGCCGCTCAGGTCAGGCAAAAGTATCCGGAGCATCACCTGGGATCAATTTTAGTAAGAAACTACGGAAAAGAAGATGCACTGGCTTTCTGGAGGATTGATGGAGAAGGTATTTTATCTGCCGGGAACCTTGCGATGCGCTTGAAAGACGGTATTGTAATGGAGCAATATAGCATTGTGCCGGAAAAAAGAAATTACAGTTACTCGGTGGTTGACTTCATTACTAAACTGCACTTTGCAAGCTTTGGCGGCTACACCATGCGGGTGATCTATTTCATTTTGTCAATGATCACCTGTTTTATGATCATTAGTGGCGTGTTGATCTGGCGTGAAGCGCGTAACCATAGTAAATACACCTTCAAACAACGGTTATTCCATCATAGAGTAACCAAGGTTTACCTGGCTATATGCTTAAGTATGTTCCCTGCTTTTGCCATCATTTTCTTAGCCAATAAATTGATGCCCTTGGATATGACAGGTCGTACTATATTGGTAAACCAGATTTTCTTCTCGAGCTGGCTTGGTCTGACGATTATTGGGTTGTTTTGGAATAAGTACGCTCAGCAAAACAGAAATTATCTGATTATTGGAGGCTTTCTTGCTTTGCTTATTCCCGTGTTAAATGGAATAGTAACCGGAGGTTGGATCTGGGACATGTGGCTTACCTATCACTGGGTAGCCTATGTTGATATTTTTTGGTTGGCTGCAGGCATCACTTCACTTTATCTTTCCTTGTTTGTTCTTAAAGTAAAGCAGGAGTCCGATAGGCCCATTGAAAAGCTACCGGTAGAAGCAAAAACTCAACCCACAGGCGCCCCTATTGCCAAGCGCAAACTTTCCAAACCTAAGTTGGAGCCGCAACTGGCTATGAATAAGAATACTCCTTCCTAATGAGCCGGAGGTTTCTGGCAAACTATAAATAGTTAATAAGGTGAAAAGTGGTCTTAGGCTTAATTTTTCATTATTCCCTATACTCCAAATCGGTGAAAACACCTTCTCTTACTTCATACACATCTGAATCATCAAAAATATTTATAGCGTTAAAAGAGAAAGTACCTGATACCAGGCGGTTAACGCGGTCAATTTTTGTAAAAGTGCACTGATCTGATGCCATACCAATCTCTGTAGCCGTCTGTATGTCAGTATTATCGCCGGGAGTTCTACTTATTTTGCCATAGTTTCCGCTAAAAACCAGCTCTCCAAACTCCCCGTCACCCGCAAAGACATCACCTTCCTCCACCAGGTCAAAATCAACTCCAAACAAGTTCAGGTCGATATCAAACTCAAAACCGTCTTGGTCTGTTTCTCCGTCAATTCGAAAATCAAATTCGACAAAACCGTCCCTCCGCTGGTTTAATTCAGCGTCGGTGCCAAAAGCTAAAAAGTTTAGCCTCTGACCATTAACTACAGCGGTAATTGTCCCTGGGTTATTGATTGGCAAATTGTCATTATCATCTTCCTCGTCGTCAGAATTACAACTTATGCCGAGGGTAAAAAGTAAAAGCGCCAAAGTGAAAATGTAACTTGATTTCATAATTGCTTTGTGAACGTTTTATTGATACAGGAATGAAAGTAGTCTTTCTTAGGCCTCAATAACAGTTAAACTTATTGAGTGTAGCGGCACAGCTTTTTATTGTTGTAAATTACAGTATAACCGAATTGGTTATTCTAACATATGAACTCTCGGAAGACAGTACTGCTGATCATATTTGGTGTTTGTATCTCGTTAAGGGCTGCGCCTCAAAGCGATGTAGTGGATAGCCTCAAGGCAGCTTTAGCGGTTTATGAAAAGCAAGACAGCGGTAAGGTGACATTGCTTATCAATTTATCGAATTACGTGGTGTGGGAGGATACCCAAGAAGCGCTTAAGCTGGCGAATGATGCGCTTGACTTGGCAAAGCGTATTCGCTGGATCAAGGGGGAAGCATACGCCTATCGGCAGGTAGGGCTTGCGCACTACCGCGAAGCCAATTTTTTGGAGGCAATGGAAATGTCGCAAAAGGCGTTGAAAGTGAACAGAGAATTAGGCGATAGAGCTTTCGAGGCCAGTGTCTACAATAACCTTGGCAATATTAATAGTGATATTAAGCAATACCAGAAAGCGCAAGAGGCATATGAAAACTATTTGATGCTGTCCAGAGAACTTAACCAGAAAGATGGAGAGGTTATCGGTCTTGTGAACCGGGGACTGGTGTACCGAGAGTTAGAGCAATATCAAAAGGCCATAAATGATCTGCAACTCTCCCTTGATATTGCTCGTCAGGAAGAGTTCGTATATTTCGAAGCGGTCATTCTAAACAATCTTGGTCTGACCTGTAGGGACGCCGGGCAGGTAGACGAAGCCTCAAATTATTTCAGAATGTCAGCCAGCCTGGCCGGGTCAGAAAATGCAATGACGAGGTCATCATCGCTCAACGGACTCGCGGGGATATTTACAAAGCAAAATAAATTGGACAGCGCTATGCTATTGGCCAGTGCGGCGCTGGATCTGGCAAGAAAGACGGGTTCATTAGAACAGGAGCGTGATGCATGGGAGACGTTGAGTGTTATCTATGATTCTATCAAAAATGAGACCCAGGCATTACACGCTTTTAGGCGATTCATAATGCTTCGTGATAGTATACTTGGCTTAGAAAACAAATCGGAGCTTACACGCAAGAATATGCAGTTTCAAATGGACTTGAAGCAAGCTGTAAGCTTAGCTGAGATACAACGGCAGACTCTGTACAGGAACATTGCTATAAGTGGATTTTTAGTGCTGGTTCTGGCATCGGTATTAGGCTATTGGCTATACAAACGCCGGCGTGATGCTTTGCAATCCGGCAAGGAGGCAGAGTTCCAAAGAAATGTTGCTGAGACTGAGTTAAAGCTGCTACGCTCGCAGCTGAACCCCCACTTTATTTTTAATTCTCTGAATTCAATTAGTGATTATATTGAAAAAAACAGTTCTGACACGGCCATTCACTATCTTACAAAATTTTCAAAGCTTATGCGAATGACGCTTGCGAATTCCGAAAAGGAATACGTTAGCGTTAAGGAGGATATAGAATGGATGGAGTTATATCTCGAACTGGAGGCGAACAGGCTAAAAGAAAAGTTGTCCTACAAGATTACTCTGGATAATACCATAGATGTGGAGAATACCCTCGTGCCACCTATGACTTTGCAACCCTTTGTTGAGAACAGTATTTGGCATGGGATTTCACCTAAAAGCGAAGGTGGTCATATTACTATCACAATAGCGATCGAAGACGACCACTTGTTGTATTCGGTGGAGGACGATGGAGTGGGGAGAAAAGCTGCAGCATTAAATTTGGCTAGCAATTCCGAAGGTTCCTACGGGATAAAGATCACAGAAAACCGCATTCATATCATGAACAAGGTGAAAGGATCGAAAGGCAAGCTAAGATTAACGGATAAAGAAGAGGGCCTGCGGGTGGATTTAAAGTTACCACTGGAGTTACTATATTAGTACATGAACTCCCTAAGAGTCATCATAATTGATGATGAGAAGCCATCTTCTGATAGGTTGGTTAACCTTTTGAATGCGTATAGTTCAGTTTGTGTGACCGGTGTTTTTGATACGCTGGAAACAGCTTTAGCGGGCATAAAAGCCCAAAAGCCTGAAGCTATGTTCCTTGATGTTCACCTTCACAATCAAACCGGATTTGATTTACTTAGAAAACTGGAAAGGATTGATTTTGAAATAATTTTTACCACAGCTCATGACCGGTATGCCGTTGATGCCTTTAAATTTAGCGCTATTGACTACCTTTTAAAACCCATCGACGCGGATGAATTGGCGAATGCTCTGCATCGGCTTCATGAGCGAACACATGGTAAAAACTTAACAGCCAGAGTTGAAAACCTTCTCAACAACCTCAACGAGAAAGAAAATAAAACGATTGCCATTCCCACACAAGAGGGGCTGACGTTTCTGGATATACATGATATTATACGCTGCCATGCCGATGCCAATTATACCAGGTTACATTTAAGAAATGGGGCTCCGATGATCGTTTCTAAAAATCTAAAACAGTTTGAAGAGTTGCTGAATCCTCATGGGTTTTTTAGGGTTCATCATTCCTCTTTGATTAATCTTGAATTCATAAAGAAGTATAATAAGGGCAAAGGTGGAATAGTATTTATGTCTGATGGATCAGAGATTGAAGTTTCCGTTAGAAGAAAAGAACCGTTCATGAGAAAGTTAGAGGAAATGAAGATTGTTTTTTAGACATCAGATCTATTTCTTCAGATTTTAGTATTAAATTGATCCTCATATTTTATACAATGATAAAAAAATACCTACTTATTAGCTGTCAGATAATTATATTGATCTCAGCCCTTTTCATTTTAGAATCGTGTGGCGACGATGATGAAGACGGGCCTTCAGGCCTTCCCTTGGAGGGCACACTTTGGACGCAGATCAGTTTTGAGTACACCGACTGCGATAGCCCCGAAGACAATGAAAGCGCTACTTTAGTTTGTACCGAACAAGATTGTACGACAGTCCTTTTTGAGAATGGTACCGTTACGTACACTGAAATTGAAGATGGGGTAACCTTTGAGATTTCTATACCGGTAACGATTACTGCCAATACATTTTCAGCTTTCGGGGAAACCGCATCTTATCAAATTACAGGAAATACCCTTACCGTTGTTTCAGAGGATTCGTTCGATGGCTGCACACTTACGGAGGTATATGTTGGCCCTAATTAGGAAAGAGAACTTTCTTCCATACAAGGTCGTTTTAGATTATTGCAATTGAATTAGGACTCGAATTAATTTTTTGGACTCTATGCGTGGCGTAATAATCGTTATCACTTTTCTTATTTTCTTACTCTCCACTTTTTCAGTATTTGGGCAGGTACTTGAACCTTCTTCGTGGAAACATGAAGCAAGTAAAACGGAAGTGGCGGTTGGAGAAGAAATTACATTAGTATTTATAGCTACCATAGATAAAGATTGGTACCTGTACTCGTCTGATTTCGATCCGGATTGCGGCCCTATGGTCACCACATTTACCTTCAAGGAAAATGATTCCTATGAATTGGTAGGAGGTCTAAAAGCCATCGATCCCGTAGAAAAATTCGATGATATTTTCGAATGTAATGTCCGTATTTTCAAGAAGACCGGACGTTTCGAACAACAGGTTAAGGTTCTGGCGGATAACCCTGTGATTGCCGGAAACTACGAGTTTCAGGTGTGTTCTGATATAGATGGCAAGTGTATTCCATTCGATTATGACTTCGAGTTTACCCCTTTTACTGTGACAGGTGCCGAGACTCCGACGATTGAAGGAGCTCCAAAAATTGATAACCAGGAACCTCAAAAGGACATCGATCAATCCGCGCCTGGGACCCTTGAAGAGCCTAAAGAAAACGAGATTAAAACAGATTCTGGCGCTGCTTTATTTTTACCGGAGCGGGAGATAATTGACTACTCAAAAGTACAAAATCAAGGCCCCATTTTAGATCCGGATTTAGTTAAGGCAGACCCCAAAGACAAATCCATTATTTGGTTTATGATCTTTGCGTTTGTGGC
>CALBPF010000232.1 GCA_937899105.1 uncultured Flammeovirgaceae bacterium
CGCCTAATCAAAAGCTGTTCAATTACCCAAAATTGTTGCAGACCTGGAACTGTTTACTGACAGTTTCTCGAGCTAAAGCTTACAACGCTGGCGCTAGAGACTATACGGACACAGGTATAAACACAGTTATAAGCAGGCAAACAGCAACAAATTTCACAATTTTTCTACTAAGATGGCATCATAACGAATTAACTACCATGAATAGTCCTTACTCACAAGCAACCAATCATACCCAAAATCTAAACCCAATGTGAAAAAGCTATGCCATGAGTTTGGCATTCCATACCATCTAGAAGCGTTTGTGATCATGCTTAAAAAAACTTTCAATGTAATGATTGGCGTGGAAACCATGAAAGTGGTTTAAGGCAATAACTTATTTAAAGTAATATCCATTATGGCATCATTCTGCACTTTCTTATCCCGGCTAATGGATACCATGTGTATTTTACATTGTCGCGTTTTCAATCGGTAGGACATTTAATGGTTCATATGTAACAAATGTTCATATCAAAATTGAAAAATGGCGCAACATGCCCTTTTTTAAGTCATTCCGTAGTGATAACGAAGGAATCTTTGCCACAAAGAAGATCAAAGGACGCTGTAACTATTGCGAATCGTTTTGTTTTAATACCCATCTTCTTGAAGAGGTTTTTTTACTTGCTGCATGGCAAAGATGTCTCCTCCATCAACTGGCGGAGGAGACACGATTTAAACAGTTAAAGGCAATCGCGACAATTTGAATGCACCCTGCCTGGATACCGGACAAAGCTAAAAAACTACCTGTTAACTTAGCAATTGATGCTAAAAGAGAAGCCAATCAAGAAGGTCAACGCAATGGAAAATTCATCTTAAAAACAGTGCCCTTCCCTACTTCACTTTCTACGGTAATATTTCCTTTATTAGCCTTCACAAAATCATGAACCAAATTCAAACCTAGCCCCGTACCTTTTTCACCTTTTGTCCCATACTTCACCTTAGAATCTCTTAGTTCAAAAAGACCGGAAATTTTATCTTTTTCTATTCCTATCCCCGTATCGGAGATGGCGAGTATAAGTTCTTCTCCCTCAATATGTGCAGAAAAGCCAACTCTTCCATTCTCTTCTGTAAACTTGATTGCGTTACTGGTTAAGTTTCTTAAAATCGTCATGAAACTATTCTTATCTAAGTTGGCTTCTATGGATTCATCACATTGCGTTTCCAACGCGATTGACTTGGATTGAGCTTGTAACATCATCAATGATATGTTATCATCGAAGCATATCTTTATATTTAACAATTCAGGATTGAAAGGCATAGCGCCTTCTTCTTTTAAGGCCCAGTTCAATAAGTTGTCAAGGAGAGCGGTAACCTGATCCGCAGAATTCTTGAGATGCCTGAATATTTCGTCCAATCCTTCATCATTTTTTGCATTATAAGTTTCGATAATATGGAATTTAATCAATTCATTAAAGGCCATTAAATTGGCCATAGGGCCTCTTAAATCATGTGAGATGATGGAAAAGAACTTTGATTTTGTCTTGTTAGCAATATCCAGCTTATCATGCTCGCTTTTAAGTTGCTCTTGGGTGGACCTCAGGTTTTCCAGTGATTCTTTTAATTCCGACGTTCTTTCCGCAATCCTGTTTTCGAGATTTTCGTACAGCTGAGCATTCTCCATCGACACAGCTATTTGCCCGGATAGCAATTCAAGAAAACGTACCCGGTTTTCCGTGAAAACAGATTCCTGCAAATTATTTTCCAGGTATAAAATCCCTTCCAGCTTTCCCTTGTTAAGCATGGGAAGGCATAAAACAGATTTCAGCTCGTTTTCCTTTACCGCAGGATCTGACCTAAACCTTGAGTCCTTTGAAATGTCATTCAAAACAAGGCTTTCATTTGTATTTTGAATGTATTGCACCAAGCTCTCAGGAATTCTTTTATTCTCATGAAGAGGGATTTTAGCATTTTCAGATTGCAATTCCTTACTTGAAAACTTTGAACTCCTAATAAACCAATGGTCGTCCATCTTCAGGAGTATACAACCGGATTCCGCACCTGCATTTTCCATACTGATACTGAGAAGAGTTTTCAATAATCGCTCTAGTACCACTTCTCCTGAAATCACCTGAGCCGCTTTCATTAATGATTCCAGATCAAGCGAGGGACTCTCTTTATAATTACCACTACTCTTCGATGATTCAATAGTAACGGTAGATCTGCCCTCTTCAAAACCGATCAGGATCTTTGGGAAACGTTTTTTCAGGTCCTGCATCTTTGCAACAGCTCCCCATTCCTTATAGGTCTGATAAGCGTTGCGCAGGTAATTTTCAGCGATAAAATCCTGACCCGTAAATAAATAATAAGACCCGGCCCTTTCTAATGCAAGGGCTTCCTCATTGAGAAACTCACCGCTCTCAGCGCCCTTTATGGCCAGATCAAAGTGCTTACGGGCCTTATCATCATTGCCTTTTAACGCCGCCATCTCCGCAATGAGTAAGTCCAGCTTATGTTGGTGGTTAACCGGAGAGAATTTTGCCCATTTTCTGAATTGTGAACTATTTTTCTTTGCCCTACGAATCAACAAACGCCTTTTTTTGCCACTTGCCTCTCGTGCTACAGCCAGGCTTACTAATCCCTCGTAGAACCAGAATATGGCGACATCATATTTTGCTAAAACTGCATCCAATAACGGCCTGGTAAGCTTCGCGTGCTCGAGCGCTTTATCATACTTGTGAAAAAGATAGCCAAGCATCAAATTGTTGATATGTATCAGGAATGTAGCAGCACGATCGTTCTCTGATTCATGAATAGGCGCCATCTTGACCTCGTTGTAAGCTTCTCCCACCAATACAGTAGGATCTTCAGAGCGACCTAAAAGATTGAGCGCTGCCTGGCGATATACTTCGTTGTAATTGTAATTGGTCTCCTGCTTGTACTTCAACATCTGCTCGCTAAATAGCCTCATCTCTTTTTCAGACTTGTCAAGCGGTTTTCCTCCCAGGTAAATATGGTTGCTGTAAATATTTACATTAATACAAGCATATTCAATAGCCCCTGTCTCAAAACCTACTTTATAAGAGTATAAAAAAGGTTCGAGCGACTTATGAACATGCTCACTCCAGTGGTTAATGAGTGCGTAGATCGGTGTATATATCTGCGACAACCACCTTTTCGCTTCGAATCGATCAAGTAGCGTTAACCCGATTTGCCCAAAACGGTATCCCCCGCTCATGTCTCCCAATACTCCGCACATGAGCAAGCCATAGGTGGCAAAACCGAACGCTGATATCTCCGTTACACCATATTTTAAAGAAAGCCTGACCATTCGGAAAATGATAAAAGGCAGAATAGCCGGTCGGGCCCAGTAAACAGGCGACGCTATGTCATTAAGAATCCTGAGCGCTGCCGCTTTGTAGGGGTTGGTCATCTCTTTCATTCCCAGGATATAATCAGGGTCCTTGCCTATCAGCTTAATCTTCGTTCGGATCAAATCAATCATAACCAAAGGAAGGGGTCCCTTTTTAGGGAATCTTTCTCCCAGTTGATCTAATACTTCAATGCCGGTATCGATGGCTTCCTGGAGTTTATTCTGGGCTTTTAGTGCGTTGATCCGTATGGCATAGGGCCGAACAACATCCATCAATTCCTTTCTATTCGCTAATACGATACCCAATTTCTTATTCATGGGCTCGAACTCACCCATGTTATAGGCCGATTCAGCAGCTTCTGTGTAGAGGCCAAGGCTAAGTTCGTATTGGGATTTCCAATGATCGCCCTTCAACAGCCCGATACCGGTCTCAAAATAAGCCAGGGAAGGTTGGAACGCTGAGGAATCTTTGGCTTTTATACCGGCACGCAGATTTAAATCTGCAATCATTTCCTTTTCTTCTTCGGAATCGATCAACTCAAGCCCTTGGTTCAATTGATTGACAATTTCGAATAATTGATTTTCCAGTTGCTCCTCGGAGGCTTTTTTCAGCAAAAGAGTACCAATTTCGTAATGGAAAGCGCTTTTTTCTTCATCCGGAATTAATGAATACACTGCCTGCTGAATCCGATCATGGATAAATCGGAATTGATGTTCCGCCGGAGTAATATACCCTTCTGCAAGCGCCGCCCGGAGTGCATCTAATACAGGATTTAACGCTCCCTGGGAATCATCGGGTTGAGCTACCTGCCTATGACCGGCTCTAAGCGTTTCTGTATCAAACTGACTACCAATGCATGCGGCCACTTTCAAATACTCTAGCGTTTCTTCCGGTAGAAAAACAATCTTTCCAGCCAAAAGCTCCACCACATTATCTGTAATGTTTCGCTCATCGATTTTTTCAATATCCCATTTCCACTTTCGTTCCTGATGATCAAAATACAAAAATGATTCCTCTGCCAGGTTCTTCAGGAATTGCGTCACAAAAAAGGCATTTCCATGCGTCTTGTCAAAGACCAAACCTGATAGTGAATGCGTATCATCAATGGGTAAATTAATCGAATCAGCAATCAATTGTTGCGTGTCTTCCTTTCCCAGATTGCCAATTTTTATCTCACTGATCTTCCCTCCATTGTCACGAATATCTTCTATAGTAATGATAAACGGATGATCCGGACTCACTTCATTATCACGATAAGCACAGATACACATAAAGTAGCTAAGCTCCTTATTGGACATCAATGCATTGAGTAAAGACAAGGAAGCGCTGTCGGCCCACTGTAAATCGTCAATAAAAAGAACAGTAGGATGATCGGCGGTGGCTATGGCTTTGATAAATGAGCTAAACAAGTAGTTTAGTCGGTTTTGTGACTCCAGACCACCTAACCTCGGGATTTCCGGTTGTGGCCCAATCAAAAGTTCCAGGTTTGGAATGAGTTCTGTGAGCACCTTCCCTTCATCACCTATGGCATTATTAATTTGCTGCTTGATGGGTTCCAGCTTCGCCTTATTCTCTGTTAATAAAATAGCCACCAAACTGGTAAAAGCCTGTACGAAAGCAAGATAAGGTTTTGATCGTTGGAACTGATCAAATTTACCCTCCATAAAATACCCTCGTTTAGCAGTGATAGGACGATGTGTCTCATGTACCAATACGGATTTACCCGTACCCGAGTATCCTCCCACCAAGACCGTCTCTAACTCGCCCTCAGATACCCGACTAAAAGCATCCATCAAGAGGCCTAGTTCTTTCTCTCTTCCATATAGTTTCTGAGGTAGCTGAAAATCTCCTAAAAAATCATGTTGGCACAACTCAAAATCCTGAATATCTCCTGTCTCGTTCCAGATTTCCAAACACCGCTCCATATCCTTCATTAGCCCCCTTGCGGATTGGTAGCGATCCTCTGCATTTTTAGCCGCTAACTTGCTGACAATCTGTTGTATTATGTTAGGAATATCTTCTCTGTAGGATGAAATGGAAGGAGGCTGACTTGCGAGGTGTGCATGCACCATTTCCATAGAATCTGTGTATTGGAAAGGCAATTTGCCCGTTAGCATTTCATAAAAAGTAATGCCAAGAGAATACAAATCGGTGCGGTAATCAACCATCCGATTCATTCGACCGGTCTGCTCGGGGGAAATGTACATCAATGAACCTTCCAGCTTTTCCGGGTTCTCCAGGTTTTGTTCTTTGAGGTTCAGCTTAGTAGAAATACCAAAATCCAGAAGATGCACCTTGCCACGCTCCTCGTCAATAATGAGGTTGTGGCTACTGACATCTTTATGAATAATTTTCGCCTCGTGCACCTTTGATAAGATTCCCGTTATTTGAATAGCAAAGTTTAAGAAATCAGGAATACTAAATACTTCACCTTCTACCCTTTCCTTGATGGTTTTGCCAGCAACATATTGCATCACAATCGCATGACGATTGTTCACTTTTCTTCGCTCAAAACTTTGACGAACCCCTTCTATCGACAGATTATGAGTAAGATCAAATTCATTATAAAATTTGCTGATCACCTCCGGAGAAGGGAATTCCTGGTTAAGGATCTTCGTAATAACTCTGGTTTTCAGATTTTCGTCATCCTTCACAAAAACCTTAGAGTTTTTACTTTCATATAGTAGTTCTTCTGCCATAGTCAATTAAGCGCTATTAGAATTCCGAACATCGTTATCAGGAATCTCAGGAGGCATCCCAAAGATCTTAATGGCCCACACACGCGCGTTTCTTGCCAGGTCTGAGTGCCTCCGCAGAAAATTCAGGGAATTATAATCATAAATAGAATAAGATGGAATAATACCCAGACCTTTTGGAAGGTTCTTCATGGTAAAGATCATTCGGGTGCTTTCGGCCCAGTCAAGGGGCTTATTAATGGTGATCTCTGCGAGATCCATCCATGGATGAGATGCCTCATCCCACTTTCTGCAGCAGTTAAAGATCTCTGCATCATGGTCATCGGAGGCTTCATGAAGCTGAACCTGAAGTTTATATTTTATGGGACCCGTCCTGAGCGTTTCAACATATTCTTCTTTCAAGTAATTTCTAACACGTGTCTCTCCTGGCAAAATACGTTGATTCTCAGTAGGAATCAACATATCGTATTCGTCTAACAGACCTGTCTCAGGTACATCTTCAGCTGGAATCGTCCGGTACTTGATGTACCGCGGCACATTGTCGTCTGCTTTATACATAAAAGGTGTTTGCGTGTAATATCTTAGATTAGAAAATGAAGTTGGGTCTCGTCTCATTCCCACATGCGCTCCTTCAACTCCGGTTGGGTATTTTCGATAATAGTCCTCATACTGCATTCCAAAACGAGTTTTTTTATATTTAGCAAACCGAAAGAAGCTGGCAATTGACCAGAAAAGAGCCGTTTCACCCGTATTCAGCTCAATATCCATGGGACTTTTTTTGGCTGTATCGGCCATCTTTATGGACATACTTCTGACCACTCGCATAGCGTCATCCATAAAGGATGCGGCGGCATGTCTTACCCGGCATGGAAGTGTTTTTCCCGGCTCAAAAAACGGATGCAAGGGGAATCCAGGGTTATCAACAAATCGTATTGAGCCAACGGCAGCGATTCCGTTATTGTGCGACATCTTTTCTCGCATGATGATACTACCATAGATGGTGAGCGCCCAGGTAAATGCCTTCGTGTAGATCCAAAGCCTGACGATTCCAAAAAAACGATGAATGGGAGTACCAAGTAATTTGTAAATGGGAGTTCGGTTTGGTTTCATGTATTTGAGTCTGTCAAATATTGGTTCTGGACTGGATAATGTTTATGTCTAAATCGAGATCGACAAATGCTTTCCGATGTTTTTCAAGGCTTTCTCTCAAAGCAGGAGGAACATCCTCATCTTCATCTGCTATAATGTATCCGTACCCCGTATGAGATAGCATATTGCTCCACCACATCATCTGAGTGGAACGGGTAAGGTCCGGAGCAATGGAATAATCTGATTCTGGTCCCATCACACCATCCGGGCCATCTCCGAACCGAATCCCCAGGCTACAGTACAGCACTTCCCCGATATCATCATATTGTTTGGAGTTGGACCAGGTATGCCCGAAAGTGGCCTGGTAAATCATATAAGTGCATGCTTGTTTTAGATGGTTTAGATCTTCATCAGAAACTTTATCACCTGCTGACTTATCAGTAATTCTTGAAACAGCCTTCTTGATGCCATCCACTTCCGGTCGATCGTCGTTTAAATCCATCCTGTGAGGTTGCTTGTACCAATCTGAGTCAATCTTCATATTTCCTTTACCATCAAGCAAAGCATGCTGCAGATAATTGCAAAGGAAAAAAGGCACGCTATGCTTAACCAGATCTTCAGAGAAGCAATATATTTCAAACCAATGCGCTAAAATCTGTTCCTTGTTATCAGGATCATCGATGTAGTTGGACACAAATTCGTAGACGACATCCCAAAACAAATTAGAGGCTTTGGCGTAAGTATGCGCTTCACTAATCGGTTGCATGGGTCGGTATCCTTTCCAATCCAACGTTCCCATCGTTTTATACACTACCTGATCAATACCTTTTGGAGTAAGGGCACATGCTGAAGTGATGTATCCATTCCCAACCAAAATTCGGTCGGCAGTATGATTCACTAACACGACCGAGCGCAGGAAAGATTTAAGCAATCCGGCAATCGGATTCAGTCTAAGATTTCTAGAACATGCAATCGCGTACTGTTCTGAATTGATATGGGTTCCGGCAAAGTGGTGTGAAAGTTCAGCGTTTAAACCCGCACTTACTCGACAGACACGTTTTGCCGCCAACCATTTCTCTCCATCGGCAGGCGTAAAGGTCCTTTTTTGCTTTTCATCTTTCTCTTGAGCTGTCAGTGGGCCTGTAAGGGTGATCTTTACAGGTTTAGGTAGCCCGTCTTCTTTTAGCTCAAACCACATGTCCACATCTGGCATGGCATAATAGTGATACGTTTTTTCATAGGATCCCCAATGATGGTGTACCCAATAGAGATCCGGGTTCTTAGGGTCTCGATCGAAATCACAAGCATACATTCCGTTCATCATGCGTTGGCCGAACCAGTCATCCCCTCTTGTACTTCCCGGTTGTTTTTTCTCCATGCAAACAGTTAAATTTTCTGGGTAGTCCTTCACTATTTGCTGATAGGTGAGTCCCTGCTTCAGCCGAATCATCTCAAGGTGCTTGAGCTTGATCAACTCAATAGGAACAAATGTCTTTTCAATGGCTTCATTGAAACCAGGTGAATACTTATCTGGTGCATCTTTATCGTGGTCCTTAATCACTACCCTTGGTAATGGGGTATCCTTCCGATATTCCCAATAGAAAAGCTGAACCTGACGACAACTGTAGTTAATCCCAACTAAGTCTGACTTATTTATGCGAACACGTTTGAACTCGGTATATTCAGGAGCGTGTTGGCCATTTTTTGAGAAATGTTCATAGCCTGTTTGATAGACGGCCAACCAAACCTTTCTGATGTAGAACCGATGAACATAAAACAAATCATACGGCAGGCTGAATTTTCCTTCACGATCTGATGTACCCTGATTAAGCTTTCTATACCCTCCCCAGAATGTTCTTGCCCATAGTTCCAGGTGCATATTAAAAATGGGAGAATCCGCATCAGCCATTCTGCTACCAAAAGTAAGGTAACCGGTTACCACATGGTCAGGGTTGGGATTACCATATATTTTATTTCTGCGAGGAAATAACTTATAATGCGCCTTCTTGTAAAAACGTAACCAGCCGGAATATAGCTCTACGCAAAATAGTCCAATCCGCGTAAGAAGCCCTTGATGAGTTCGTGACTTGTGCACTTCAAGTCTATTCAGATTTTTTAAATGAGGATGGTGAAATTTCCGCTTTGATCGATTGGAAAAATCTGTTTTTTCAAGGCAATCTTGACATAGTACATCTAAGTTATCCTCGGATTCAGGCTGCGCTTTTCTGGTTTTCATTAAGTCTAGGTTGGACAATCAACTTTCCTGGTATAAGTTCGGAATCTAAAATCCAATACAGTATACATGTTTAATATTACTCTAAAAATAATAGAATTTGGAATTATTAAAATACATTGATTACAATGTAAATATCCCATTCTTTGGACGGTTTATTTAGAATAGGCTATAGTACTTGGATTTATGACCACGAATGAAAGAATTTTAATCTAAATCACCGCTTATTTATCCATAAAACAAAGGTTATCAAAAGGAGCAGTTTGAACACCAAGTCATCGACACCACAGATCTCTCTTTAAGGTTCTTTCTCTACACAAAAGTCACTCATGGTTGCATTGTAATTCCTCATTTGCAAGGGGTAGCAAAAGAGCTAGGTTTACATTAGAGTAAAGGGCTGATGTTCAGCGCACTAAAACAGTCAGACGTCATCTTCTGATGAACGATTGACCACTTCCTTGCTATTATAAATCAAACGGGTCGACCAAGGTATGGGGTTTCTAAGGGCGAAGTGGGCCATACAGCCATTTTCTGCCTCTGTGAGCAGGTTCCTGATATTTTCTTCCGGTTCAGGGCTCTCAATGATCACATGTGTCTCAACTATGTCACAGCCTCCGTTCGTCATATATCCATGCTCACGCATATGACCCAGGTTTGTTCTAAATACAATGCGTTGTTCTAATTTGAGGCTATCCACCTGGATCTTTCGCGCGGTCAGAATATCTGTCAGATGGGTCATGAGACAAAATCCAATACCTGCGGAGAAAAAAGCTAATGGCGGTGGAGCGGTATCCTCTCCCACTGGCGGTTGCTCATCACAATATAGTTTCACGGGACTAAAGCCTGGGATATTGACAGAAACTACACCGGTTTTACTTTGCATTTTACCCGCTTCTGCGCTCAGGTTCACTTCGAAACGATAAGGTTCAGGGTGTCGTACCTTACTGAATTTAACGGATTCATATTGCGTTTTGGCCGGTTGCTCATGACTAAGTTCACCGACATGATAAAATTTCCTTTCTGACATGTATTCGCTTTAATTTTATGGAGCGTCAAATATCTACTCTTCCGTGAACAATTAAACGAATGAAAGATACAATCTTCTCATTGGACGCCTATACGACAGCATTTCGGAACTACGAAGTTCTGTGTATCAGATGTATTCAAAACTTCGGTAGTCACCTCATCAGTTAAAACTTACTGCTCCCTTGCCGGAGGTTGTACGCCGGAGCTTCATTCCCGGGAAATGCAGCGACGGGTTAAGGGCCTTAAAATACGGCTAGTTTGGAACACGACTAAAAACATTACCTACTCTTGAAAGTACTTTTTATATTTGACTTCAATCCCAACGAAATGAAAGCCATATTTAACAAAAAACACTATTTTCTGTTTTTCTTTCTTCCTGCATTTTTGAATTGCTGTAATGCTCCTAGTACTATGGAATCGAACACCAAGATCACTAAATCCGAAATTCGTAATACAGATGAAGGCTATCGGATCTTTTTGAATGGAGAGCCTTTCTTTGTTCAGGGAGCCGGCGTAACTGAGGGCAGTGTTGACGCGTTAGCCAAGCACGGAGGGAATTCCCTCAGAACCTGGAGCACGGATAATGGTAAAGAGATCCTGGACCGAGCCGAAGAACTCGGTTTAAAGGTACTCATGGGAGTTTGGGTGGGTTTGGAGCGACACGGGTTCGATTATAATGATGAAAAGGCTGTAAAACAGCAGTTGGAACGTATCCGCAAGAATGTAATGGAACTGAAGGATCATCCGGCGCTAATGGCTTGGGGCATTGGCAATGAACTGAACATGGAATCACAAAACCCTAAGGTATGGGATGCGGTGAACGAAATATCCGAAATGATCCACGAACTAGACCCATATCATATCACCACTACGTCCTTAGCAGGTATAGAGAAGAAGGATGTGAATTTCATCGCTAGCCAAGCGCCCGATTTGGACTTCATAAGTGTGCAGTTATACGGGGCCATTGAGATTTTTCCCGAGCTTATAGAAAAGTCGGGTTATAGAGGTCCTTTATTGGTTACGGAGTGGGGCGCCACAGGCTATTGGGAAGTGGGCAAAACCGAATGGGGCGCGCCGATAGAAAATAATAGCTCCGAAAAAGCGGACGGTTACCTACGGCGATACAAAAATTCTATTCTATCCCAATCACAAGTGATGGGCTCTTTCGTGTTTCTCTGGGGACAAAAGCAAGAACGGACGCCTACCTGGTTTGGGATGTTCATGCCCGACGGAAACGAAACCGAATCGGTAGATGTTATGCACTACGCCTGGAACGGTCAATGGCCTGAAAATCGTACGCCCAGACTGCATGATTTTACCCTGGAAGTGCAGAGAGCCGCCAACAGTATAAAGTTGAAAGCGGAGGCTACCTACTCAGCACAGGTAAAAGTAACCGATCCGGATAATGATGGATTAATCTATCGTTGGGAGATCATGCGAGAAAGCACTTCTAATAAAACCGGGGGAGATGCAGAATATATCCCGGATAGAATTAATGGCCTCTTTGCAGAGAACCCTGATAGCCTTGCCCGTTTCAGCGCCCCGGCTGAACCCGGAGCTTATCGCTTGTTCATTAATGTGGAAGATGGCAATAACCATACTGCCCATGCCAACATCCCATTTTTGGTAGAAAATTAGGCCCCGTAATTTTAGCCGGTAGGCTAGTAACAACTACATTTTTTTGACATCGTAAGTGTTTGGCAAGTAATCTCCATAGCCTGAAAACCGTATAAGGTTTTGGATGGCTACCGGTAACACTAATTCAGTTTATTACGATCTCGTCAGTCAGGAATTGCGGTTTTGGCAAGCAACCATGCGAAGGCGACCTAACTTTTGGAACAGAACGACAAAAAAGGTCCAGAAGAAGGTTAACAGTATTATTCCCGAAAAGATCCATAAAGCCATAACAAAAGCTATCAAAGAGATCACAAGAGCCGTGATATTCGGATCTTCCTTTACCACTCGAAAAAGGAAAGCGGTAAAGACACTGGAAAAAATAGACGCAGAAGTAAAGGAACGCATCAACTTTTACTCCTCTTCAGCCGCTGTGGAAGGCGCCGCTACTGGTTTTGGAGGCTTCTTATTAAGCCTTGCCGACTTCCCACTGTGGTTGACTTTGAAAATGAAAATGCTGTTCGAGATCGCGTCTAGGTATGGTTATGATACCAAAGACTACAAAGAGCGTGTTTACATTCTTCACATCTTTCAGCTGACATTCTCAAGTCAGGAACGACGCAATGAGGTTTATGAAATTATGGAAAACTGGGAGGTGATAAAAGAACAGTTACCCAACGATTTCAATACGTTCGATTGGCGTACTTTTCAGCTGGAATACCGAGATTACATCGATTTAGCCAAACTGCTACAGCTCTTACCGGGAATTGGCGCCATTGCCGGAGCGTTAGTGAATCACAGGCTTACTAACAAGCTAGGCAAAACTGCCATGAACGCTTATCGCATGCGGGACAGGCGCTTCAGAGCAGTGAAATTGTTAGAAAAATGAAACCATAATTATGCAGAGAGTATATCGCTAATACGAAAAGTATGGCTTCCAATACATCGGGCAAGAATACCATTCACAGGGCGGTGAATTAAGAATTTACGAGACTCAGTTCTAATAGGAGGAACGGTTAATCACCTTAACAAACTCAGATAGCCAGTATATGATTTCGATATTCCGTTGATGAACTGCACATAGGCAGAATAATAATAAATGTCGGAAGGCATTTCCTTTCCGCTTTTGCTCCCGTCCCATCCGAATTCAGGAATACCAGGTTGAAATGAATAGTTTTCAAAAACTATCCTTCCATAGCGATTGAAGACGCTTAATTCGTTAACCATTTCAATGGTGTTAACGCCTTGTGGATAAATCGTAAAAAAATCATTTTTACCATCTTCATTGGGTGTAATGATATTAGGAATAAAAACATCAGTAATCTGTTCTATAAATACTTGAACTTCATCTCTGGCTTCACATCCACTCTTAGATGTAGCTGTTAATGAAACAGTTATATCCTTAGTAAATAATTCACTTACAGAAATGCAAGGCGGTTCGCAGTTGATCGATGCAGGGCTCCACTGGTAGGAAGAAGCTGTTTCCGTGACAATGTTGCTCACTTCAAATCTTTCTCCTAAAACCAATGATTGATCTGGGCCTAAATTGACTCCAAAGGCGGGAGGATCAGAAACTTGCACTAGTGTATCGACTAAACAACCGTACCTGTCCGTAATCTTGTAGTTGTAAAACCCTTCTCTCAGGTCGTTAATGCGCCAGGGAGGCTCTTTCGGTTGGCCCTGAATTTGAACTGAATAAGGCCCTTTACTCGTTAATTTTTCAACTTGAATGCTACCATCTGATAAATTATCGCAGGAGGGGCTAACCACCCTAAAAAAGCTATTGAGGTCATCTTTTACAATAGTCAGGTCTATAGTAACGATACTATCACACCCTACGATATTTTGGAGTGAGTCCACATAGATACCCGATGTGAAATAGTTCCTATCACCGATATACACCGATAAGCCCTGACAAATGGAATCGGTAACGTTCACAAACTTGGGTATAACCTGAATCACCTTTGTATTTGAAAAAGTGCGGCACTTCTCATTCTTTAACTTTTCCTGGCTATCGGCTAAGAGATATCGATAATAGTAAAACCCACTCCTCAGGTTATCAAATGTAAAGTTTTGATTCGTCTCTCCTACCAGATCCACCCAGGTTTGACCGGCATCGAAGCTCTGTTGCCATTGAACGAATAGGTTATCAAAAGCCGATCCAATTATAGTGGCTGTAATATCAAAGGGCTCTCCATCTTCTTCGCAGATGTTAGCTACAGTGGCTGGTAAAATAAGCGCTTGGGATCCACACGGGCGAAAGGTAATATTATCAAGGGCTAAATCATTGCCAATTCCTCCCGGAGCATTATTTCTTAGTGAAAGCTTTAGCTCCGTCTGACCGGGATTAGTGGTAAAGGTAAAGCCATAAGTATTCCATTGTTCATTTCGCGGTATATCACCCGTAGCATACACCTCCTGATCATCGAGCAAAAAGGAGACATTTGCTTTTATCCTGTCAGTTGCCCAGGAGGCGTTTATATTTAAAATATCCGCCGAAAATTCATACAGTACATTTTCACATAGGCCAGTTATTACTTGCTCATAGAAAAGTCCTGGCGGAATGCTTGCATTAACCACCATCATGTATCCATTACTATCTTCACTGTTATCCGTAATAGGAATCCAACTGGGATGAAGCTGACCTACACGCAAAGAACTTGCAATGGTATAATAACCATCGCTAGGAGGCAGGTTAGTGGTGTAGCGATAACCGGGAGCTATTCGTGGATCGACAGGTAAAACCTGAGACGATCCTGATCCAAAATCACCGGAATCGAAGATGTTAGTACCAAAATTGCCACTGCATACCTGGCCTGAGGCAGATATGTCCACAATCAAAAAGACAAAAATCATTAGGCCTTTCGACATACTATAAATTTCACCGGTTTTTATAAAAAAAATGCAAGGTGCAGCGGCTCAACTAAGACATTTAAGCTTATCAGTTAAGGTAATTTACGGAATACGGCGGTACGTGGTTCTATAAACTATGAAGTTGATATAGAAACCAAGCTATTGGAGCGCCCTTCACCTACCATGAAAGTGGCAGGGTTGGCCAGCTTTGAGGCGCTAAATCCAGAAACAGATGAGGCGCCAGAACAGCTTTGGCGCATGCGTTAGAGTTTCATGATAACGCTGTGCATATGATCTATGAAGCTCAGGACTCGCATGGCCAATGGCAACCAATTGAATTTTGGCCGAATTATGTATTTTGTGGGAATTCCCATTACCAAAGGATATTTAAACCCGGGTATTATACCTGCTAGGTAAAGTTCTTAAGCTTGATGGTAGTTACCCAACCAAAATGCGTTTAAAGCTGAAAAATTTTGATCAGGCCATATATTCGGGTGTATTCGCAGGTAAGATCAATTATACTCAGTTTGATGATGCATTGGTGCGTGAGGCCTTGAGAAAATTGATAGCATTAGATCGACACGATTCGATACTATTTTATGCCCAATGAATACGCGATAAAATGTTCCTGGAGCCCCGAAATAGCGCTTCATACCTTGCTAAATAAACAACCTCTAAGAATTACCCCATCGAAGCAGTTCATCAAATGCACCGGACCTAAGCTCGTAGTCCATAGATGGAAAATAGCTTTCTATATTTCCAAGAGGGCTTTCTATCTCCTGGTAACCAGTTTCCAATGATTTATAATAATCTATAAATGCTGGTGGCTCAATCAAATTTTCCTTAGACCATTCCAGGTAATCCGATGTATCGGCGTAATCTTCGAGCGTAAATAGTCGTCCCTTAAAAAGTAGCCTAGCGTATAAATATTTTAATGCATAAGTTATT
>CALBPF010000233.1 GCA_937899105.1 uncultured Flammeovirgaceae bacterium
ATAACAGCTTGTCTCGTTATATAAAATTTTCGATACCCATAACGAACAGTGTTTCACGGAGTTTTTTTTAAAAGAAGCGGTTTCGGACTATGACTACGTCCATATTGCCACACATGGTGTGCTAAATACACGACAACCGGGTTATTCGTATCTTTTGATGCACCCTTCGGAGCATGATGACGGTAGACTTACCGTAAATGAGATCTTCAACATTAAGTTAAATGCACGATTGGTCACCCTTAGTGCGTGTGAAACCGGGTTAGGAGAATTGAGCAGAGGAGATGATCTTATTGGTTTAAGTAGAGCATTCATCTACAGTGGAACACCTGCTGTGGTCGTAAGCCTTTGGAAAGTAGACGACGCTACCACTTCGGTGCTCATGAAGAGGTTCAATGGATATCTTAGCAGCGGGAAAGGTGCAGCGGAGTCGCTGGCGTTTGCGCAACGAGATATGATTAATGGAGCGGCTCTTGAAGGTAATAAGGCTGAAAATATTTCTTCTGATGAACTACTATCGAATGTAAGGAGCAGTGGAAACGATGATAATGTGCGGAATCCATACTTCTGGGGGCCTTTTACTCTAATAGGGCATTAAAATGTCAGCGCGAACTCGGTGAACTCGTTAGGTTCAGAATCCACAGTTAGCGTTCCATGGTGTAGCTGCATGATCTGACGTGAAAGACTAAGTCCTATTCCGGACCCGGAGTTTTTTGTGGAATAGAATGGAATAAATATCTGATCCAATGCCTCACGGATAATGCCTTTTCCATTGTCCCTTATTGTGATTTTAACATTTTCCATTTCATTGAGTACGGCTTTCAACTGTATTGTTGGATCAGAGTGTTCTTCAAAGGCTTCTATAGCATTTTTCACAAGGTTTATAATTACCTGTTCAAGTAGTTCAGCATCGCCATCTAATGTTAAATCTTCCGGAACTACAGAGACTGAGATCTGGACGTTGGCTTTTCTTAATTCAATTTTGAGAAGGTTAACTACGTGATCCAACAGCTGCCGAACCGTGAGCTTCTCAATTTTAGGTAGGGGTATTGAGGTATAATCCCGATAAGCATCGATGAACCATATAAGACCTTGGCTTCTGCTCTCTATTGTCCCAAGTCCTTCCTGGAGCTCCTCTACCGCTTCCTCAGGAAGTTCATAGTGGCTTTCTTTACTATCAAGGTCTTCAATCAAAATATCCTTCATTGTAGAAGTAAGCGAGGCTATCGGAGTGATTGAATTCATAATTTCATGCCTTAGTACCTTGGTCAGGTTTTGCCATGCTTCAAGCTCTTTCTTTTGGAGTTCATGTTGGATATTTTGTAGCGCAACTAATTTCATTTGCTTTCCCCGCAGAATTATATCTGTGGCATTTACCGAAAGCTGAATATCACCTTCAATTCTATGCAATTCACTTTTACCAGCTGGTAAATCAAAGAGAACTTTATACAGCCGAGACTGTGTTTCCAGCAGTTCTTCAATGTTTCGGAGTGTATCAACTTTCAAGAACCGCTTAGCCGTGGCATTGATAAGATGAACATTACCGTTAAGATCATAGGAGATTAGACCGGCGCTTACATGTTCCACAATGGTATTTAAATATTGGAGATGCTCCTCTTTCTCAGATCGTGCTTTTCGGAAAGCCTCTAATACATCATTAAAGGCGATATTAAGGTCCTTAAAACTTTGACCTAACTCATTGTCAGCCGAGAAGGCGCTTACGAAATCTGAATATTTTATGGATTCCAGGAATAGTGTAAGACGTCGGTTTGTTCTGGCGATAAATCGATAAATCTCTGTGAGTTGAATGATAATGACCAAGCCAAAGAGTATTGTGGTGACCATCATAGCGGGGTCCTTCAACGACCAGACTAACCCGGCCATCACTATACCCAGTAGAATTACCCGGAAAGCAACACGAAACCTAAAATCTTTAAAGACCATATTTTTCTAACCTGCGGTATAAAGATGACCGGGTTAGCCCTAATTCTGAAGCCGCCTGCGTGATATTGCCATTGTATTTTTTGAGTACCTTTCTAATGAGTATTTTCTCTACATCTTCAAGCTTGTACTGGTCCAGCATTAGGTTTTCTGCGTCGGAACTATTCTGCTGTTGACTGTTGAAGTTAAAATCTTCCGGTTGTAAAATCTGGCTATTACTCATGATTACGGCCCGCTCCACCGAGTGTTGAACTTCACGGATGTTACCCGGCCAATTATGTTTTTGCAGCCTGACCATAGCGGCTTCACTTATTTTAATAACCTCCTTATTATACTTCTTGGCATAGTAGTTTAGAAAGTGATCTGTAAGCAGGGGAATATCTTCTAACCGATCTCGCAGTGGAGGTAACTCTATCTCTATGGTATTGATCCGGTAGAGTAAGTCCTGACGAAAGCGATTTTCCTTTACCATATCATACAAAGGCATATTCGTGGCGCATACTAGTCGAATATCGATTTCAGTCTCTTTATTCGAACCTACGCGACTAACGCGTCGGTGTTGTAATACCGTCAATAATTTAGCTTGTAGCGGCATTGATAAGTTCCCGATCTCATCCAGAAAAAGCGTACCCTTGTTAGCGATTTCAAATCGTCCGGGTCGATCTTCTTTAGCATCCGTAAAAGATCCCTTTTTATGACCAAAAAGCTCACTTTCAAATAGTGTTTCACTAACCGACCCCAGATCAACATTTACAAAAACCTGAGCTTTTCGTGTTGAGTTATTGTGAATAGCACGAGCCACTAACTCTTTGCCTGTACCATTTTCGCCAAGAATCAGTACATTGGCATCTGTAGCGGCCACCCTATCAATTGTCTCAAATACTTTTTGAATGGCCGGGCTTTGGCCTATTATGTCATTATATCGATCATTTATTTTCAGGTTGATAACTTTTTGCTTTGTCTTCAGTGTCTCTACTTCTATTCTGCTCTCCCTTAGGCGCATCGCTGAGTAAATAGTAGCCAGGAGTTTTTCATTCTCCCAAGGCTTTAAAACAAAGTCTGTAGCTCCTGCTTTTATAGCTTTAACCGCCATTTGTACGTCACCATAGGCAGTTATTAAAACAACTACCGCAGAAGGGTCAATTTCGAGGATCTTTTCTAACCAATAGTATCCTTCTTTACCACTGCTTACATCCTTAGTGAAGTTCATGTCCAGCAGAATGACATCGTAACTTTCATTATTTAATAGTATTGGAATCGCCTCCGGGTTTTTCTCTAAGTCTACCTGGCTAAAATGCCTTTTCAAGAAAATTTTAGCAGCTTTTAATAGATCTTCATTGTCATCTACGATGAGGAGCCTACCTGTTTTTACCTTATCTGTCATAAATGTCCGATTTCGAGAACTGTGTTTACAAAGTTGATACCGTTTTGGCTGTATGCTGTCAAAAACGCTATTCAAGGCACTTTTAAAATGATATGCAATAAATCCAATAAATGCGTCGCTCGAATATACATAAAAAATGTTCGCCAGCGGACGATTCCGTTCATGAATGAACGATAGCGGACTACTATTTTTAATTTAAAGCCGTTTTTGGTCTGTGAAACCTAGTTGGCACACTTGTTGGCAAAGAGCAATTAAACTAGAACAACTCAATTTAAATAGGTTTACTCCTGACATGGATAAGAAGATCAAGAAAAAGAAGTGGACGGTAAAGAGAATAGGTACAATTCTCGGTATAACGTTACTTGTGGTTTTTATAGGTTACCAGTTTTTGTTTGCTGATAGAAGAAGTAAGTTGAACGTGGAAGTGGAGAAAATCACAATTGCGGACGTAAAGCGCGGTGCTTTTCTGGAGTTTATCCCTCAAACAGGAACTGTAGAGCCTAGTGTAACTTTCTATCTTGATGCGATAGAAGGGGGAACGATAAAAAAGGTTCATGCTGAAAGTGGCGCCATGTTGAAGAAGGGTGATTTTATTTTGGAATTATCTAACTTGAACAGAGAGCTGAATGTACTTAGTCAAGAAGCCAGCTTAAACGAAAGTATAAACCAGATACGGCGTACCAAATTACAGCTTGAGCAAAATGATCTGCAACAACAGCAAACTTTGGCATTGATAGACAACCAACTCGAGAAGTTAGAGCCCCAGTACAGAAGACAAAAAATGCTTTTTGAGAAGGATCTGATATCAGAACAGGATTTTGAGCAAACCCAGGCCGACTACGAATACAATCTGAAGCGGAGAAAGATTACATATACAAGTTATAAAAACGATTCGATAAGTCGGGTAACGCAACTGCAGCAGTTCAATAAATCTGAAAGCAGAATGACGGCAAGTTTAGCCGGTGTTGGTCAAATTTTAGACAACTTAAATATTCGGTCCCCGATAGATGGACAATTAACAACTCCGCAACTTGTTGAGGGACAATCCGTAAATCC
Organism: uncultured Flammeovirgaceae bacterium; assembly: GCA_937899105.1. GTDB lineage: Bacteria > Bacteroidota > Bacteroidia > Cytophagales > Cyclobacteriaceae > Fulvivirga. The sequence continues at coordinate 4,379 of CALBPF010000233.1, forward strand.
AGGACAGCGTTTAGGTCAAGTAGATAAAGTTGGAAGCTATAAAGTAAGAGTACCTATTGATGAACTCTACCTACCAAAAATTTCGAAAGGCCTATCAGCGACCACAAGATTCAATAACCAGCAGTATCAATTGATCATTACGTATATTTATCCTAACATTATAAATGGACGATTTGAGGTTGATATGGAATTTGTTGGTGATTCGCCCGGCGGCATAAGACGAGGGCAGTCGCTGAGGATGCGTATAGAACTTGGACAACCTTCAGAGGAACTACTGTTACCAGTGGGAGGATTTTATAAGGATACAGGCGGTAATTGGGTATTTGTTGTGAATAGCGATGGTTCAAAAGCAGAAAAAAGAAACATACGACTAGGAAGAAAAAATACTGAGCATTTTGAAGTGCTTGAAGGTTTGGAACCAGGTGATCGAGTAATCACATCTTCCTACGATAACTTTGGAGATAATGAAGTACTAATTTTAAAATAAAGGTCAAAACTCAATTTCTAACATTAAAAAAACACCAATGATAAGAATTAAAAACTTACAAAAGGTTTACACTACTGACGAGGTAGAAACAACAGCTTTGAACAGCATTAATATTGAAATAAAAGAGGGTGAATTCGTAGCCGTTATGGGACCTTCAGGATGTGGAAAATCTACACTACTGAATATACTCGGTCTCTTGGATAATCCGACAGATGGTGAATATCATTTTGGCGAACATGAAGTATCCGGATATTCTGAACGTCAAAGAGCACAACTTAGGAAGGGATCAATCGGGTTTGTATTCCAAAGCTTTAACTTAATTGATGAGCTTACAGTTTTTGAAAACGTAGAACTGCCTTTATTGTACCTAAAAGTACCTTCTGCTGAAAGAAAGCAGAGAGTGGAAGAAGTTCTTGAGCGTATGAATATCATGCATAGAAGGAATCACTTCCCACAACAACTTTCAGGAGGTCAGCAGCAAAGGGTGGCGATAGCAAGGGCAATTGTAGCTAAGCCTAATGTAATACTAGCGGATGAGCCTACCGGTAATTTGGATTCTGCAAATGGAGAAGAAGTTATGAAGCTGCTAGCAGAGTTAAATGAGGAGGGTACTACCATCATTATGGTAACTCACTCACCTTATGATGCAAATTATGCACACCGTATTATTAATTTGTTTGATGGCAAAGTGGTCACGGAAAATATTAAGGAACAATTCCATATTTAAGATTTAATGGAGATCACCCTTATTAAAGAGGTGATCTTTTTTATTTTATTACTGTGTATTGCAAGGTACTTAAAAATACTTAGCACCGAACGTAACCTTTAAGGCTCTTTTTTAGTCATTACAGTATTCCAAGGTCAAAATCTACAACACAAACTCTACTTCCATGATTAAAAATTACTTCAAAATCACTATCCGAAGTTTGATTAAGAGTCAAACGTTCGTTCTCATAAATATAATGGGTATGGGCGTGTCTTTGGCAATGTGCATCATTGCATACCTCAATTATGATTATAACAATAGTTATGATGAACAGCATGTTAATGCTGAAAGTATTTATCGTGTCAATTTTATTCGAGAGTTTCAGGGATACCAGGCAAAGAATGGTATAGCCCCTCTGCCTCTTGGTAACATGGTAAGAGGTAAAATGGCCGGGGTGAATCAGGTAATACGATATATTCCGAACGGAGGAAACTTTAGAATAGGAGATGAGCTGTTTAATACCGGTATAAGCTATGCTGATGAAGGTTTTCTGGAGTTGTTTACTTTTCCACTTGAATCAGGCGCTGCTGCTGATTTTGATGATAAATCTCGAATATTTATTAGTAACGAGCTAGCTGTTAAATACTTTGGCCAGGAAGATGCACTAGGTAAGCAGATTACCAATGTTTTGGACAGTGGTACCCGTGAATACATCATAGCCGGTGTTTTCGAAAAAATGCCGCACAACTCCAGTTTTCAATTTGACGCGGTAACTCACTTTGATAATTATCTTGATCTCAATCCCTCTGTAGATGAAAACAACTGGCGCTATTGGTGCACGCTCTTTCTGGAGGTAAACAATCCGACGGATATTTCTGCGGTAGAGGCAGATCTTCAGCAATACAAGGAGCCTCAAAATAAGGCCAAAGAGGATTATCAGGTATCACGATTTTATCTAGACCCTTTTGTTGGTATGGCCGTTAGAGCAGTCAAGGAAGATGTGAATAACCATTGGTTTAGAAATAGTTTACCAAGTGCTGCTGCTACTTCACCGGCTATAATGTCTGGCTTACTGTTATTAATTGCCATTTTTAATTTCACAAATACTTCTATAGCAATGTCGAGCAGAAGGTTAAAGGAGATCGGTATTAGAAAAGTCATGGGCAGTAAGAGAAAAGAATTAATCGCTCAATTCTTGCTCGAAAACCTCTTTTTATGTTTGCTTTCTGGAATTATAGCTATTTTACTAGCGGAGCTCCTTGTGCCAGCCTATAATAATATGTGGGATTTTCTTTCACTTGATCTCAACTATCTCACGAACATAGGCTTCCTTTCTTTCATGTTTACATTGCTATTGTTAGCAGGTCTGTTAGCCGGTATTTACCCAGCGCTTTACATCACTAAATTTGAACCTACTAGCATATTAAAGGGTACATTTAAATTTGGTGGCAACAACTGGGTAACCAAAGCCTTACTTTGGGCTCAGTTCCTTATAACAGTCAACGCTATAATAATGGCTGTAGGGTTCATACAAAATGCACAATATCAGCAGGATTTTGACCTGGGTTTCAGCACGGACAATATAGTTTACAGCTATGTGAGTGGAGAGGACGAATTTGAGGCATACAAAAAAGAGCTTATTGACAATCCAAAAATAAAAGCAGTTTCCGGAACTAAGCACCATATCATGTCCGCTGCTTATGGCGACCCTATTAAGTATGAAGATATTTTGCGTGACGTGACCATATTCGAAGTTGGCTTCGATTACTTTGAAATGATGGACATCAAACTTGCCGCGGGTCGCAACTTTAAGGAGGAATCGCAAACTGACATAAATGAGTCCATCATTGTTAACCAAACCTTTCTAAATGAGTTTGGTTGGACAAAAGAAGAGGCTATAGGAAAAAGGGTGGTGTGGCTTGATACCGTGCAGTTATATGTTGTTGGTACGGTCAATGATCTATATACAAGCGCTTTGTGGGGAGAATTGGAGCCAACAATGTTCAGGTTGAACAGAAAAGAGGAATATAGCAGGATTTTAGTAAAAGCTGCAAATAAAGATCTGAAGGAAGTAAATGAATATATGGAGAGCAAATGGAAGGAAGTATTTCCTAATCGTATTTACTTCGGAGAATACATGGACGACGAAATGGCTGAGTCAACTTTAATAAACAAGAACATACTCATTTTATTCGGTTTTCTCGGAGCTATCGCCGCCTTGTTATCTGCTAGTGGTCTTTTTGCCATGGTAAGTCTAAATATCATTAAAAGAACCAAGGAAATAGGGGTGCGCAAAGTACTTGGTGCGTCTATTAGTAATATTGCCAAAAAGTTGAATCAGCAGTTTGCTATCATATTACTTTTAGCGGCTTTAGGAGGTTCTTTACTTAGCTATTTTTTACTTGACATTTTAATGGGTAGCATTTGGGAGTTTTACAAAAAGGCGGATCTATTTACCTTCGTTTCCGGTACCTTACTCATTTTTGGTATTTCTTTTATTACGGTAGGATTTAGAATTTACAAGGCAGCCTCAATGAATCCGGTAAATACATTGCGATCTGAATAACTTTTACCTGCCTGCTGCAACCTATTGCATCAGACTGTAGTCTAAATTTTACTGGTCATTATTTTCAGGGTCAAAAACAACAACACTCATGGTTAAAAATTACTTAAAGATTACTTTTCGCAGTCTTTGGAAAAGTAAAATATTCGTATTTGTAAATATAATTGGAATGGGCATGGCCATCGCTTGTGCAATAGTAGCATTCCTTAATTATGACTTCAACATAAACTTTGATAGTAACCAAGCTGATATCGATAATATTTACAGGATTGATGCTGAACGGGTCTATCAAAATAGAAAACAGGTGTACGGGATGTCTCCGATGCCCTTGGCCGAAGTGGTCGCAAATAACATTGGCGACGTCAATCAAGTGATGCGTTACATGCCTAGTGGTGGAAATTTTAAACTAGGTGATGAACTATTTAACGAGAATTTCACATTTGTTGATACTAGTTTCTTTGACTTCTTCTATTTTGATATAACACAAGGGGATAAAGAGGCTCTCAGCTCAAAGTCTAACATCATTATCAGCGCCACAGTGGCTGAGAAGTACTTTCCGAACGGCAACCCGCTAGGTCAGACCCTGACTCATTTCGCCAACGATGGAAATAAAGATTATAAAGTAGTAGCTGTTTTTAAAGATCATCCATTGAACTCCAGCTTTTCGAATGTTAGAATCATAACTGTCATTGACAATTTTTTTGATCTCCAGAATGCAAGTAAGGAGCCTGCCGATGTAAGACATGAAAACGACTGGTCAAGATGGGTAACTACTTTTGTTAAAGTGGATGACAAGTCCAGGACAAAAAACATAGAAGAAAGGCTGACAAGCAATTACATTGATATACAAAATAATGCGCGGCTTGATTTTAAACTTGACAAGTATACGCTGGAGCCCTTTGAAGGTATGCCACACCGGGCTGCCGATGACCAGGTTTGGGGTCACTGGTTAAGGTCCAGTATGCCGCCGCCGGCAGTCTTTGTTCCGGCCATAATGGCGATTCTTATATTATTGATCGCATGTTTTAATTTCACCAATACATCAATGGCCATAGCTTCCAAAAGGTTAAAAGAAATAGGGCTTAGAAAGGTTATGGGTGGCTTGAGACAACAACTTATTATTCAATTTTTACTGGAGAACATTGTTTTGTGCTTTCTATCACTTGTTGCAGGTTTGCTTTTCGCTTTTTTCTTAGTGCCCGCATACAGTAGCCTCTGGCCGTTTTTGGAGATAAACATGGGTTTTTCACAAAATGTACAATTCTATTTCTTTCTCCTTGTTGTATTATTGTTTACAGGGTTAGTCGCCGGGAGCTATCCAGCATTTTATGTCAGTAAGTTTGAACCCGCAAGTATTTTGAAAGGTTCGTCCAAGCTTGGAGGTACCGGACGGGTGACTAATATTCTCCTTACTCTCCAGTTTTCCATTTCGCTGATCGCCATCATTTTAGGCGCTATATTTTACGATAATGCTATTTATCAAAAAGAGTTGGATTATGGCTTTAACAAAAGCGGGTCCATTTCCTTATACTTCAATGATCTTAGCGAATACCAGATCTACAAAAACAGCATTTCAGATAATGCAGATATTATTATGACTGCCGGTTCCGAACATCAGATTGATCGCTCCTACAGGAATGATCCGGTCATCAGTGGAAGTGAGCAATATGATGTAGATATTCTTCATATAGGTAATAACTTTTTTGAAACTATGAATTTTAAGCTTATTGACGGTCGTGGGTTTAGAAAAGATTCCCAAACTGATATAACCGAATCCGTAATTGTGAGTGAGGAATTAGTGAAAGTTTTTGGATGGGAAAAGCCCTTAGGGCAGAAGCTCGTTTGGATGGATACGGTTTCGCTTTACGTTGTAGGTATAATGCAGAATGCATTTCTTGATGGTCTTTGGGAACCCGTAACTCCTCTTATGCTGAGGTATGTTCCAGAGGAAGACTATCATTTTCTTACTGTAAAATCATCAGCTGACAACCTGATTAAGGTTAACGAAGATTTAGAGACGACTTGGAAAGAAGTATTCCCTGATAAGATGTACACAGGCGGGTACATGGACGAAGAAATGACCGACGCTGCCATAGTCAATGATAACGTACTTAAAATGTTCACCTTCCTTGGACTTGTAGCGGCATTTATGTCTGTTATTGGTCTCTTTAGCATAGTATCATTAAGTGTACTTAAAAGAATGAAAGAAGTGGGTCTAAGGAAAGTACTGGGGGCCTCTATCTCGCATTTAATGTTTATTCTGAATAGAAAATTTATCATCATCTTGATGATAGCCGCTATAATCGGTAGCGGGCTAACATATGCAATAGCTAATCCGTTCATGGACATGATCTGGACATATCATGCAGAACCGGGTATTCCAGCGTTTGGAACAGCGATCTTGATGTTGTTATTCTTTGCCTTGTCAACGATCAGCTTTAAGGTATACCGTGCTGCCACCGCAAATCCTACTGAAACAATACGTACAGAATGATTTTGATAAGCCAATATTCTGATAGGTATTTAACATTTTAAATGAAGGTCAAAAATCAATAACAATGTTTAGGAACTATATAAAAGTTGCAGTTCGTAACATCGCAAAGCAAAAATTCTTTTCAATCATTAACATTTTAGGGTTAGCGTGTGGTATCGCCAGCGCTTTGTTTGTGACGCTCTACATTTTTGATGAATTGAATTATGACAAGTTTAATGAAAAAGCAGATCGCATTTATCGCGTAAATCTGCATGGAAGGCTTTCAGGTCAAGAGATATATACAACCAACACGAGCCCGCCCATATACAAGACCTTGGTGAATGAAATTCCCGAAGTGAAAGAAGCTGTACGCGTACGTGACATGGGGGAATGGATATTTAGAAATGGCGCTGTAGCTTTTAACGAACCCGGCATTTTCACTGCGGATTCCAACTTCTTTAGTGTCTTTAGTTTTAAAATGCTTTATGGAAACCCTGAAACGGCATTGATAGAACCGCAAAGTCTCGTGCTCTCCGAAGACCTGGCCAAGAAATATTTTGAGAAAGCCTCAAGTGCTTTAGATCAATCTTTATCAATTGGTAATGATAAAACGGAGTATAAGATAACCGGGGTGGTTGAAAACGAACGACCGGATTCGCATTTAAAATTTAACGCGATTATTTCAACAAGGTCTTTTCAATGGATCAATAATAACAACTGGTTAAACAATTCGCTATGGACCTATTATGTACTTGGGCCTACAGGTACCTCTAAGGACGTAGATACGAAACTGGAGCCTATAATGGAGCGTAATGTTACTCCTGTTATGCAGCAATTTGTAAACAAATCGCTTGCAGAATTCAGAGCTGAAGGCGGTATTTACGAATATACCAGTATGCCCATGGTGGACATCCATTTAAAATCAGATTGGGAAGACGAGCCTGAGCCTCCGGGTGACATCGCTTATGTATATATTCTTGGCGGTATCGGCTTGTTTATAGTCTTATTGGCTTGTATAAATTTCATGAACTTGACTACGGCGAAATCTGCCGGCAGGGCAAAGGAAGTAGGTCTTAGAAAAACGCTAGGATCACTAAGAAAAACATTGATTGCACAATTCCTTGCGGAATCTATGATCTACTCCGTTATGGCGGGAATATTAGCCTTGATCATAGTCTACACTTTATTGCCATCGTTCAACACCTTGGCTGGAAAGGGGCTGGCTTTTGAAAGTCTCCAGCAGCCCTTAATTGTCGTTATATTTACCTTGCTGGTTATTTTTGTGGGTATAATGGCGGGTAGTTACCCTGCATTTTATCTTACTCATTTTAAAATTACCGAAGTGCTCAAGGGCAAACTTAAAGCCGGAATGAAAAGCGGAGGAGTCAGGAGCGTTTTGGTCACTTTTCAGTTTTGGATATCTATCGTTCTTATCATTTGCACGGCCATTGTTTATGAACAACTGATTTTTGTTCAAAACAAAAATCTTGGTATTGATAAGGATCATATTATAATGATAGAGGACGTAAGCCGCCTTGAGAATGATGTTGTGGCCTTTAAAAATGATTTGGTATCTAACTCTTTTGTTATAGGAGCGAGCTTTGCCAATAATACCTTTCCTGGCTCTAGTAATAATACTGTTTTTAGGTATATCGGAAGTGAGCAAGATTTTCTAATGTCGACCTATTTTTGTGATTATGATCATTTAGATGCTTTGGGGTTTGAGATGGTCGAAGGACGATTCTTTTCAAGAGACTTCCCCTCGGATTCTACGGTGGTAGTTATGAATGAAGCGGCGGTTAAGGAATTTGGATTTACTAACCCGCTTGAACATAAGATTGTCTATTTTAACTTTGATGAGCCCCTTGAAATGGTTATTGTTGGCGTTATAAAAGACTTCAATTTTGAGGACTTGAAATTGGCAGTACGTCCATTAATCCTTGTGCTGACGGATGAGTCCAATCAGTTGTATATGCGTTATACCGGAGAGGAACCGACAGAAGTTTTAGATATGCTATCGAACACCTGGGATAAATATGCAAGTGGCGAGCCGCTGCAATACTCCTTTTTAGACGACGACTATGATGCTGCATTCCGTGCCGAGGAGCGCCTGGGAACGGTTTTCACTGTATTTACAATTATAGCCATATTTATTGCAAGTCTTGGGCTATTTGGTTTGGCAGCATTTTTAGCCGAACAGCGAACAAAAGAAATTGGTGTTCGAAAGGTGATGGGCGCAAGTCTTTGGAGTGTCACCTCCTTAATGTCAAAGGAATTTGTAAAACTTGTTATCATAGCCTTTGCTTTAGCCATATATCCGGCTTACTATTTTATGGATATGTGGTTAGACGACTTCGTAAATCGTATAGACGTTCCTATT
>CALBPF010000234.1 GCA_937899105.1 uncultured Flammeovirgaceae bacterium
TTCGCCAGAAATGAACAAACTGGCTTTGATCAAATTGAAAATGCAAATGGACAGGTCGAAATTTATCCTAATCCCATTCAAAATGGACAAATGCTAACTGTTGAAATGCCTGGTTTTGATCTTAATGTGAGTACTTTCAAGATAGTAGGTGCAAAAGGTGAAGAAATACAGATAAATCCGCTTACTATTTCAGAGGAAAAAGTATTGATAGATGTCGATGGTTTAAGAGGTGGTCTATACCTTCTGATTGTATCTGATTCAAACGGAAATAACCTGGTTAAACGATTGATAAAGAATTAGTTTATAGTAAAAGTTTTTTTTAACAGGCTTTATAATGAAACACATCATCATTGCGCTTTTGATAGGCTTATTTAGTCTAAAAGTCGGTGCTCAATCTCTTATTTTTGATCATAACGATCCTATAGTGACTTATGATGAAAATAACCCTCCGGCTACGCCTATATCAGGAGTGCCTGCCAAATGGGTGAGAACTAAACGTATGAATTGGAATACCGATGATTTCAAAGCGTACTATTATAACGGTATGGCTTTTCGACTAAGGTATCCCGAAAATTATGATACCTCTGGTAATACCGAATATCCAATTATTGTGATGTTAACGGGAAGAGGTGAAAAAGGCTCTGTCTATGACAACGAACTAAATTTGAAGCACGGTGCCAGGGATCATGAAAATGATATAAAGGTGGGTCGTTTCAACGGCTTCTTGTTGTTTCCTCAAAGTTCTTCTGGCTTCTGGGGTGACGGATACTTCGCATCGATCCATGAACTCCTCACACAGCATTTTCCAGCAGAGCTACCCATTGATTTGGATCGAGTACTTTTGCATGGACTATCGGCAGGAGGACAAGCTGTTTGGAATTATATAAGTAGGTATCCAAAAGATATTGCCACCGCATTGCCCATGTCAGCTGCATCTCCTAATTATTATAGTGGCATACCAAGTTTTAAGCATATTCCTATCTGGTTATCGCAAGGTGGAAAGGACAAGGCTCCTACACCGTTTACATCTCGTGCTTTAGTAGACGAGATTGTGAGCCAGGGAGGTAACGTGAGATATACAGTATACCTTAATGCAGGTCATGGGGTATGGAACACGCATTACAATGAGTCAGATTTCTGGCCTTATTTAACCAGAGCAAATAAAACAATTCCCATAGTCATGAATGGTGAATTGACCTTGGTCTCTACAAGTTCCTCCAGAGATGTATACGAGTTCATTACTAAAAATGAAATATGTCCAGGTGATCCGATCAATGTTAAATTAGGTATTACTGACGGATTTGATGGTTACGAATGGCGTAAGGATGGAACAGTTGTACCGGGGGCAAACGGTAACGAATACACTGCAAGCGAATTTGGAATTTATGATGTTCGTTTTCTTCGTGGAGGAGTATGGAGTGACAGGTCAGCTCGGTCCATTGAAGTAAAAGAAAAAGGCACTACTCAAACCCCTGATATTCAGGTTAGCGGATTGGCTAGTAAGGTTATTCCATCTCCAGATGGTAAAGACTATGTCGATCTTGAGCTACCAGAAGGTTTTATAGGCTATAGCTGGAGTGCTGAAGGTAGTAATACTGTTCTTAGTACAGATCGGGTATACAGAGTTTCGAGTACCGGATCATATGTAGCCTCGGTAACTGAACAGTTTGGATGTGCTAGTAGTCCTTCAAGTCCTTTCAAGGTAATTGACGCGAATGGTTTAAACCCACCAGCCAACATAAGTATAGCAACCGGTTATGCTGTGTCGAAAACGGAAATAAGGTTAGATTGGTCCTTGGCACCCGGTGACACACCCAGTACATTAGAGCTTTACAAAAGTGACGTAACTCAAGATAATTTTGAGCTGATTGCGCTTCTGGGTCCTGGTATAACCAGCTATCAAGATAGCAACCTGCCCGCTAATACTCAATTTCATTATATAGTCAGGCCTGTAAATGAAACAGCTGCTGCAGAAACGTCCGACGTTATTTCCGTAACTACGGAATTGGATGAGACGCCTCCCAGCGCCCCTACAAACTTGAGAGTTTTATCAACTAACAGTAGCGAAATTACAGTATCATGGGATGAGTCTACAGATGATGTTGGTGTTTTCAAATATGATGTCTATAGAGATGGGTTGAAAAGCACGGTGGTAGATGGGACAACCGCAACGCTCTTCGGATTGACGGAAGAACAGACGTACAGGATTCAGGTTAAGGCTAGGGATTTGACTGGAAACACATCACCTTTCAGCAACCTCGTTGTGACGGCGCCAGTTGCATCCGGTGTGAATTATAAATACTATCACGGCACGTGGAATGCTTTACCAGATTTCAACAATTTAACGCCAGTAGCGATCGGTAATGCCAGTAATTTCGACATAAGTTCTCGTACTCAGGATAACAACTTCGCGTTTTATTTTGAAGCCGAAATTAATATTCCGGTCGCCGGTGACTACACTTTCGAAACTCGTTCTGATGACGGCAGTAAGCTTTATATAGGTGGGTACGATGAAAGTAATTTACTGGTCAACAATGACGGACTTCATGGAATGCGATATCGTGAAGGAACATACAATTTTCCAAGTGCAGGTCAATATTCAATGATTGTAACTTTCTTCGAGCAAGGTGGAGGTCAGGGCTTGGAAGTATATTGGAAAAATACTGCTCATGGTGTTAGTTCACGGCAGAGAATTCCGGATAGTGCGTTTGAAGGAAGTTATGAACTACCAATTAATACGGTGACCTCTCCTGATGTAGTCAACGCGACAGGTACGAGCTATGACCAAATACAATTGACCTGGAATGACAATAATTCGGATGAACAAGGATATCAGATTTTCAGATCAAAATCTCCTTTAGCCGTCTTCTCATCTGTAGGAACGGTATCAGAAAATGAAACAAGTTATACGGACACTAACCTGGATGCTGACACGGAATACTTCTATCAGATTGTCGGTTTAGGCGAGTTTGGACCCTCTGAAGATCCTACCCCTTTAGTAAGCGAAATTGGATTTATAAACTACGGCGTAGCCGCTCAGGATAACGCAACAGGTACCGGTTTCATTCTTTGGTCACAAGAAAATGTATTTGATAGAATTGCTTCCAATAAGCCCATTTCTCAGAATAGTCATCATTTGTTGGCCGTCAAGCTAATCAATGGCAGTTGGTATTATGATAACAACAGCAATTATTATCCTTTTATGCCGGTAAGCACTGATGTGCTTTTAGCTGAAGTTGACTTTTCTAATGACATAATTACATCACTCGAAAACCAACTGGGTGATACAGTAGGCATAGCACGTGGATTTACAGGGCCTAATGACCTGGATTTCTTTGCAAATAGATGGAATGGTGGAGCTAACAATGGTGAATTTACAATTACGGGGACTTATTTTGATAGGTCTAAACCTAATTCAGCAAGCGCTATTACACTCAGCTTGCCAGCACCTCCCAATTCTCCAACCGTTACTACTGAAGCTTTAAGTGTTTCTTCAATTGAATTAACATGGACAAAAGATGAGAGTGCAGATGATTTCACGATATATAGATCCCTGAATAATCAGGATTTTCTACCTCTGATCACTTTAAGTGACACTTCATTTATTGATGATGGATTAACTCCTCATACTGAATATCACTATTTTGTCGAAGCCTCTAACGTGGGTGGAGAGACTCCTAGTAGTGTTGCAAGTACAATCACATTAAATACTACACCTGAAGTTGATGAGTTAACGGATTTAACGATCCGCTACAATTCGCTTTATGAGCTGCAATTATTCGCTACTGATGTAGATTCAGATGCTTTAACGATTACCATGGGTAACGCACCCGCATTCACCACTTTTACTGATTATGGCGACGGAAGTGCATTAGCCAGTTTTAGTCCTCTGGAGGCTGATCAGGGAGTTTATGATAGCTTATCCGTTACGGTGAGTGATGGTTTCGGAGGTCAGGTAGTCCAATATTTCACTCTGACGATCAATAATAATTTTGCTCCTGACCTATCCCCAATCAGCGATATTAATGTGGTTGAGAGTCAATCGGTAATAGTCAACCTCACTGCTAGTGATGTGGAAGGCACAGAAAACCTGCTTTGGAGTTCTGATTTACCTGATTTTGCCACTCTGACTCCGGCTATTGACGGAACGGCAACCTTAGAAGTGGCTCCTGATTTCATCGATGGAGGCGTATACGCGGCGTCGGTTACGGTTGCCGATCCGGAAGGCGCTGAAAATGAGCAATCTTTTGTCATCAATGTAGCACAAAAAAGCCCCTATACGCTGGTGCAAGTGAATTTTACTGATGGTAGTCTGCTTGCTCCTGCCGGATGGAACAATACATCCGGGCATCCCACACAAGGTGATACATACAGTAACCTGGTAGATATAGACGGTGACGCTACGGCTATAGGCGTGAGCATTGCTTCCAACTGGACGAACAACGGGTCCAATAATCTAGGATCTAATACCGGTAACGACTCAGGCATATTCCCTGACAATGTCATACAGAGTGCATATTGGACAGGTGGAAATACAGAAAGTATCACCGTGAATGGTTTGAATGACGCGAACACCTATAACCTTACTTTCTTCGGTAGCAGAGAAGCTGGTAATGACAGAACAACACGGTATACGGTCGGAGGGCAGTCGGTAACACTCGACGCAGCTTCTAACACTTCACAGACAGTAAGTTTAAATAACCTCAGTCCGGTAAGTGGTGAAATTACTTTCACTGTGCAACGGGCTGCAGCTTCAGCCTACGGGTATATTAATGCATTAGTGGTTGAAGAGCGATTTGATACAGGACTCCCTCCTGCTCTACCGTCTAACCTCACTGCCGCTTTTGACATGAATGCAAATGAAGTTAATCTGAGTTGGACTGACAGGGCTTTTGATGAGGTAGGCTATCGGGTATATAGATCCATAGATGGAGGCACTACCTTCACTCTTTTGGTGGAACTTCCCGAAAATAGTGTCGGATTTAGTGATAATCAAATCTTGCCTAACACTACTTTCTACTATCAGGTTAGCCCTTTTAATAACAATGGAGAAAATCTAACAGCTCCGGTTGAAGCAGTAATCCCTAATGTGGCCCCTATTATTGCTGCCATCGCCGATTCAAGCTTACAAGTGGGCAGTAGTGCCAGCATTGACATTTCAGCTACAGATGCTCCAGGTGATGTGATTACCCTTGGTCTGGCGACACCTTATCCATTCGTTACACTTACGGATTTAGGCGATGGTAATGGACAGTTAAATATCACCCCAGGTGTAAATGACATCGGCATATATACCCTTACCATTACAGCGGTGGATCAAAATCAGGAGTCTTCTTCTGAATCTTTTGAACTGACCATAGAAGCTAGTGGTACGCATCACTATTACATCAACTTTGCCGGATCAACTAATTTTTCCGCTGCATCACCTTGGAACAATTATATTGAAGGTGGAGCCTCAGGAAGTACACTCAATGGCATTGATGCTGAAGAAAATAGCTTCCCTACTCTGTCCATGACTATTCAGGACAGCTGGAATGGATTTAACTCAAGTGGTATGACAGGCTCGAGCCTCTACCCTAATCAAGTTACTCAAACATCCTTATGGACCAGTGGACCGCAAGATAAGAGGTTCTTAATCAGTGGGCTAGCATCAAATAAGGCGTATGATTTTACCTTCTTTGCCAGTAGAGACGGCGGAGGTAACCGAACTACTAACTATACGATCAATGGTACTACCGTTTCGTTAAATGCTTCCTTTAACCAAGACCAAACGGTAACTATCGAGGGTATTATCCCTGATAGTAACGGAGAAATACTCATTATCGCTAATAAAGATGCCTCTGCTTCCTATGGTTATATTAATGCTATTGTCATTGAAGGGTATGATGCAGCTACAATTCCTGCACACCCTACGGAACTAACCGCTACACCGCTGGATGAAATAAGTATTGAACTGAACTGGAAGGACAATACGAACCTGGAGACTGCTTATGAAGTGTTTAGAGCTGAAAATAGCGATAGTAATTATAGTTTAGTACATACAGGTGCACCTAACATTACTACCTGGACCGACCAGCAAACAACGCCTGACGTCACCTACTATTATAAAGTCAGAGCCATACTTGATGATGCCTCGCAGACTATTTTCTCAAATGTTTCTGCTACTTCTACGATCAAGGCTACTATCAATATTAATTTCAATGTCTCTGACCCACAATTAACGGGAGGATGGAATAATACCAATAGCGCCCCGGATCCTGGGCTGATCTTCAGTAACCTTCAAAACAGCCAAGGAAATAATACAGGTATTGCTTTTGAAATTGTAGCGGATAACCCTGCTTATGATCCAAGTCTTTACGGCTTTAGTGGTGATAATCCATTCGGTGAAAATACCGGAAGCGACAGCGGTGTAGTGCCTGACAATGTGATGAGAAGTACCTGGTGGATGGACCCTAATAAAACAGCGGAACTTAGGTTCTTTAACCTAGACCTTTCTCAGAAGTACAAGTTCACGTTCTTTGCCAGCAGGGCCGGAACCGGAAACAGAACATCAGCTTACTCTATAAATGGTACTTCGGTCACCTTAAATGCTGCCGGAAATACCTCACAGACTGTTGATATTAATGATGTGCTGCCCGATCAAAATGGAGAAATACTATTGAGCATCACCAGTGATGCCGGAGCACTATTCTCCTACATCGGTGCTATCATTATGCAGACTTCTAACACCGACCCTACCAAGGCAAGTAACTTCGCCAGAAATGAACAAACTGGCTTTGATCAAATTGAAAATGCAAATGGACAGGCCGAAATTTATCCTAACCCCATTCAAAATGGACAAATGCTAACGATCCTTCTGAATGATGTCCTTGATGATTCGAATGCTAATGCCAGGATTATGGATTCAAGCGGAAATGTAATCATCTCTCAGCGGCTCTTAGAACCAGATAATCTGATATTTGATTTAGATGCTCTAACCGATGGATTATATATTTTGCAAATAACCAACGGTCAAAGCAACACATATCACAGAATAATTAAGAAATAATTTTTTTTAAAACCATTAATAAAGGCAAAGTTCTTCTAAGAACTTTGCCTTTATTTTTAATTTATGATCGAAAATCAACGACTACATGGCATGGATGCCTTAAGAGGTATAGCCATGTGGCTGGGAGTAGTTCTCCATAGTTCCATTTCTTATAGAACAAACCACACGCGTGGCTCTTGGCCTATGGACGGGGATTCATCCGCCTTGATGGATCTAATTTACATGTACCTACATTCTTTTAGAATGCAAATGTTTTTTTTAGTAGCCGGATTTTTTGCTCATTTTCTGGCTCAAAGGATCGGTTTAAGAAAGTTTATTAAGCATCGATTCAAACGAATAGTTTTACCCCTCTTAGTTTCTTTAGTGACAATTATACCGCTGACTTCTTCAGGTTTTCAATTCGATCCAAGCGGGGATTCGTCGATGATTGACTTATTTTTTAACTCAATAAAATGGACTGGGTTTTATCACCTTTGGTTCCTGTACTACTTAATTTTGTTTTATGTTCTTTTTATAATAGCCTCTTCATTATCAGTTGGATTAAAACTTCAATCTATACCGGAGCTGGTTGTATTCTTAAGCATCCCCGTACTATGGGCTATTCACCAATTTTATTTTGACGGACCTGTCGAAGCCTGGACCGGAATAAAACCGCAATTGGGGCAGATCCTTTACTATGGTTTTTTCTTTATGTTGGGAGTAATTATATATTCACAACCTTCATTTTTATTTCGATACAAACGGTTACGCTATACCTACCTTCTATTAGGGTTTGCCTTGTTTGGACTTGAAGCCTTTCAACGGTTTCATAATATCAATTTAGTTGGCGAATCGATCCTTTTGTCCTCAACTACGGTTTTCTTTGTTTTTGGCCATGTGTCTTTATTCATGCATTTTTTTAAAAAGGAAAGTAAGAACTTAAGATACTTTTCAGATAGCTCGTATTGGTACTACCTCATTCATCTCCCCTTAGTAGTTTGGATGCAACTACTGTTGATGAATTTCGCTATCAACATTTGGCTAAAATTTAGTCTTATAATTCTGATCACAACAACTATATCATTAATTTCATATCGGTATTTTGTTAGATATACTTTCATAGGTATTTTGCTAAATGGTAGAAAGAAAAAAAAGGTCAGTGAATGATAAATTCACTGACAACAAAATCCTGGAGATTTTAATAACCAGCTTTATTATAGCCATATTTGGTTTCTTAATTGTTAAAGTTGTCTTCTTTTGATGCCTCCTCCTTTACAAAAAATATCTACTCTGGTAAGAGAGTTATTTCTGTACGATATTCTTAGGAAGAAGTTATCAACACCCCTCGGACTCTGTATCCTTATCTCACTTAGTCTTTTTGTCGCGTTGGTCTGTGCCAAAGCAGGTTTGACCCTGGGGGTAGCGTTTTTCGCCCTAATTTGTTCTACTGCCTTTCTTGTGTTTGTTTTATTATCCCCCAAACTTGGTCTCTTCACTGGGTTGATTATTCCATTTGCACTATTTTCGGTAGAAAGATACATTGGTATAGATTTACCATTTGGAGCTGCAATTCAAGCAATACTGTTTTTGACCGCAGTAGCAATTTTATTTCGAAAACTGGTCAAAAAGGAGTCAGGTTTTCAATTTTTAAGATCTATTACTTCCGTAGCACTATTAATCTTTCTGGCGTACAACTTTTTACAGGGCCTTAATCCTAATGTGAACAATCTCGATGGATGGTTTTATACTTTAAGAGGAATGTTTTCGCTCATTTGTGGATACTTTATAGGCTCTTATTATGGTAGTGACAAAAGGTTTTTAAATCAATTTGTATCCTTTTGGTTAATCTTATGTACCATAGCGGCACTCTATGCTTGTTATCAAGAGTGGTTTGGTTTGGCAGATTTCGAAAGAAACTGGATAAACGCAGATCGCTTAAGATTCAATAGAATTTTTGTTCAAGGTAGATATAGAAAATTTTCACTTTTGTCGGACCCAACGGCATTTGGAATGCTAATGGCATCTTCATCACTGGTGGCAATAATATTATCCCTTCGATCACAAAAGTTGATTTATCGTTTGCTTTTTATAATGGCCAGTATTTTAATGCTCACAGCCATGGGATACTCTGGAACACGTACTGCATACGCGATGCTTCCTGCCGGCCTGGTTCTTTTTGCACTAATGACGATAACAAACCCCAGAACTTTAGCCATATCTGCACTTGGTGTCATGGCATTCGGTTTTGTGCTATTTGGACCGATATATGGAAATGCTACGGTCAATAGAATTCGCTCTACTTTTGATTCTGACGATCAGTCATTGAATATTCGAGATATAAATAGAAATGCCATTCAACCTTATATTTATGAACACCCCTTTGGTGGTGGTTTAATGACAACAGGTGACTCAGGTCTTAAGTATAACCCAGATCATCCGTTAGCAGGGTTTCCTCCGGATAACGGCTATCTAAAGCTCGTATTAGAGATCGGTTGGTTTGGCCTTGTTGGTTTTGTC
This sequence comes from uncultured Flammeovirgaceae bacterium, assembly GCA_937899105.1. Classification (GTDB taxonomy): domain Bacteria; phylum Bacteroidota; class Bacteroidia; order Cytophagales; family Cyclobacteriaceae; genus Fulvivirga. Next base: position 9,545 of record CALBPF010000234.1, read on the forward strand.
CTATTCATTTACACCGGAATTAGAGAAGGTATTAAGACCTACTACAGAAATCCTTCACACCCATTAAAATATCATGCCTTAGCCTTTACTGTTTTTATATTTTCCATTGGAATAGCCTTGTATGCCCAATCGGTTACCGCTCAGGTGCCTATGTCACTCATCTTCTGGCCTCTTATGGGAATAATAACTCAAATTAAGCATATCAAGTAAGCATAATGCTTTTCAATTCGCTCCACTTCGTTTTATTCTTTCCAGTGGTTATGGCTCTGTATTTCATAATCAAGCCAAAGTATAGATGGGTGCTATTGCTCATTGCTAGCTATTACTTTTACATGAGCTGGAACCCCATCTACATTGTTCTAATACTCTTTTCAACAATTATTGACTACACCGTTGGAATTTTTCTAGAAAAAGAGAAAAGACGTATTCAAAGAAATGTTCTCCTTATAGTGAGCTTGTCAAGTAACCTTGGGCTGCTGTTCTTATTTAAATATTATAATTTCTTTAATTCAGCTGTAGCAGATACTCTTTTACTGTTTGGTTATGAATATTCATACAGCGTCCTCAATGTACTCTTACCGGTAGGAATTAGTTTCTACGCATTTCAGACCTTAAGTTATACCATTGATATTTACAAAGGAAGACAAAGAGCTCAACATCATTTTGGAAAATTCGCACTTTTCGTTTCCTTCTTTCCGCAACTTGTAGCCGGACCTATTGAAAGATCTACCAATTTACTTCCTCAGTTTGATAAAGAGTTTGAGTTTGATTATCAAAGAATTACAGACGGATTCAAATTGATGTTTTGGGGGCTGTTTAAAAAGGTAGTAATCGCTGATAAGTTGGCGATAATAGTGAACCAGGTCTATAATGATGTCGACAGCTATGATGGGTTTACGTTACTTCTTGCCACCATCTTTTTTGCGTTTCAGATATTTTGTGACTTTTCAGGTTATTCGGATATAGCAATTGGCTGTGCCAAAGTCTTCGGGTTTGACCTTATGAAGAACTTTCAAATCCCCTACTATTCTAAAAATATCTCGGAGTTTTGGAAAAGGTGGCATATTTCATTGAGCACCTGGTTCAGAGATTATGTTTACATTCCCCTTGGCGGTAATCGAACTTCAAAAGTCAGATGGTACTTTAACCTTTTTATAACCTTTTTCATAAGTGGGATCTGGCATGGTGCTAACTGGACTTTCCTGATCTGGGGAAGTCTACACGGGTTATACCTTATATGTGCAATAGTGTTCAAAAAGACTAAAACCGTAATTAACCATACCCTTGGGTTAACTGATGGTAAATTGGTGACAAAAATCGTACAGATAAGTACAACCTTTTTTCTGGTTGACTTTGCCTGGATCTTTTTCAGAGCTAATTCAGTAAATGACGCATTAACTATTATCCAGAGAATAACTAATATCAATCTTAACCCTACGGCACTGGTAAATTCTTTATATCAGCTGGGTGTGGATCGTGAAACGCTAATAACTGCACTATTATCCATTTTAATAATGGAAATTGTTCACCTATTCGATAGAAGTGGACCATTTATTGATAAACTGAATAGGCTTTCGACATGGAAAAGATGGGTTATATACTACTCATTTACATTGTATTTTTTATTCTTTGGAACATTCAGTGAACAAGATTTTATCTATTTCCAATTTTAATGAGTAAGCTCTTAGTAAGAATATTTCTCTTAGTCTTATTTACGATAGTACCATTGGGCCTATATAACTACTCCCAGGATTACTATGGTGTATTCAAAAAAGAACTTTCAAACCGATATAATGAGCCCAATGTTCGATTTTTAAAAATCCAGCACCTAATAGATAATCCTACGAGATATAAAACGGTTCTATTTGGTTCTTCAAGAGCCGGAAAAATCCTTGCTTATAAACACGATAGTACTGCTTACAATATGTACTACTCCGAGGGAGTTCCTGCCGAATTCATGGAAGATCTGACCCTACTTTTAGACCAAGGTGTTTCCATAAAAAAGGTTTATATAGCACTAGACGAATTTTCTTTCATGATTAACCCGGAAAAGCACAAGGATCAGCTTTTAAGAATGCGTTACGAGCCCGATTTAATTAATCAAACCGCCAGCTATATTCAATTTCTGATCGATCCTCCGAAACTTGGACTATCTAAATACTCAATACCGACAGACTTTGATGTATTCAAATCAGGTAATCCGCTACATTTTGAAGTGGATACGCTTATTGAGAGGAATAAAAATGATCACATTATATCAAGTAAATTTAAATCGCCCAAAAAATACTATAATATCCGGATAGACAAATCGTGCGAAGAGCTTGAAAGGATCATTAAGTTATGTCAACAAAATGACGTCCAAATACAACTTTTTTTTAATCCGGTATATATAAATACTTATGTGCAATACGGTTTTGATCTAATAGCAGAAATAAAGTCGGAGCTCGCATCAAAAACAGAGTTTACCGATTTTAGCGGACCCAGCAACATAACTATGAACCCTTACTTCTTCTACGAATCAAATCATTATCGCTACATGATTGGTGACAGCATCTGGATGCATTTAAGTGGGCAGAGGGAATCTACCTTCGCCAAACCTGTGAACAGCGTTAATATTGGTGAAATTTTAGCTAAAGAGAAAGCCCTATGGCCCAATTAGTTATTGTTTTGAATATATAGGTTAGCTAGAATTTCTGTAAGCTCTTCAGCGCCATCCTCATTCAAATGTACTCTATCAAAAGAAGTAGACTCTGTAAAAATAGTTGCATATTCATTTGCATCTGAAAAATCATAAACTTTATAATCTTCCAACCATTTCTTTTGGTTTCTTAGATAATAAAGGTCTGATTTAACCTGTCTGGGGCTTATAATAAAGTGAACTTTGATACCTCTTTTAACCAGACTATCAGCTACGTTTTCGATGTATTCGGTGAAATCATCTTTCTGAATCATAGTAACTGGGTCTTTCAGGTAGCTTTCATTGGCTGACCGATAAAGGTTCAACCATTTCTGAGAATTACCATGAAACTCATCCCTCCTTACTTGTAAATTCTGATAGTCAGAGCCATGTGATTTCAAATCATCATCCAGAGACAAATAACCCTGGGTATATATATTGTCACTGTCCCTGTTTTCACGGAAATCTGCTGTTTTGAAAATTGTTTGATTAAGATATTTAGATACCCCCAGGCCGCTATACTTATAAAAGAAGAGCATCGAATACCCTAAAGTATACTTCAGTTGTTCCTGTTTCGTGTAAACTTCATTATTTGAAAATGAAAGTGCAATAGAAAACTTTTTTAAGTCAATTGAATGTATAAAAGGTTCTGTATTGAAGTTTTGACCTAAAAGGGCCAACGGTGCAAGCTCAATAAAAATGTTCTTTATTTGAGTGTCCTCAATCGCCAATTTTTCTAAAAAGTCGTAGCTCCTAAAAGGAAACAAACCGGCGTACCCCAAATTATAACTGCTTAGTCCTGTGATTGAATCAAATACCTCAGGATCAATGTGTCGAAATATCCTGCTTGAACCTATAAAAACAGTATTTATGTTATTCTCAAATTGATTAAAATTATTTTTTCGATTAACAACCTCTGGCAATTCATAAAAGTCATAATGATCGAAATCAAGCTGATAAATAAGAGCGCTGGTTGAAATACAGAAAAGAAGTACGATAGCACCCTTGATGAATATTTCCTTAATAAACTCCTTCATATCAAAATTGAAAGTATATAAATTCTTGGTTCGTGCTACTTACATGCGCTATAGTAAGAAATACTATCAGGCAATACACAGAAAGTCTGGCTATAGAGCTAAGTTTTTCTATTTGCATAGGATGTGTTTTTTCCCGCTGAATCCATTCTAAACCTACCATGATAAGTATCATCGGCACACTTGATAAGTACGAAAATTCTACTAGCCAAGAGCCACTGAAGACTAGAATCCTAAGATATTCAAATGAGTTACTTATATCAGGAGATCTAAAGAATACCCAGGCGAGCAATGTCAATAAAAAAGTCACTATTATTTGTCTCACCTCGCCAAATGATGGCCATAAACTGCCATTTGCAACGTTATCAAGGTTTCTTCTATTTCTATTCGACAGTAGTAAAGGAAGAAAATAAATTGCGTTTAAAGCGCCCCAAACTATAAAGGTCCAATTAGCTCCATGCCAAAATCCACTCACTATAAAAATTATAAAAGTGTTTCTCACGGCGCTGGATCTCCCTCCCCGACTTCCCCCCAAAGGAATATATAGGTAATCTCTAAACCATGTAGATAGTGAGATATGCCAACGTCTCCAAAATTCGGCAATATCTCGTGAGAAATATGGATACCTGAAATTTGTCATCAAGTCAAAACCAAAAAGCTTCGCCGTGCCAATGGCTATATCCGAATACCCGGAAAAATCACCATAGATCTGAAATGCAAAATAAAATGCGCCTAAGAGCAACATCCCTGAGGATTGATCTGCATAAGACCCGAAAATATCATTTACAAATACAGCACAAGTATCTGCTATGGCTATTTTTTTGAAGAAACCCCAAATAATCTGCCTTACCCCGTCTTTGGCTTTATGATAATCAAAAACTCTTGGCTCACTAAATTGACCAAGCAAGTTGGTAGCTCTTTCTATAGGCCCTGCTACAAGCTGAGGAAAGAATGACACAAATGCAAAGAATTCAACGGGGTCATCAGAAGGCTTTAAATTGCCCTTATAAACATCGATGGTATAGCTTAATGTTTGGAAAGTATAAAAGCTAATCCCTACAGGAAGCACAATGTTAAGTGTGGTAAGCTCAATATCTGCCCCGAAAATATGAAAGGCATCTTTAAGTGAGTCCACGAAAAAATTGAAATACTTAAAAACACCCAAAAAACCTAAATTAAGCGCAAGTGATAACCACAAAAGATATTTTCGAGCTTTCGGCTTTGTAACGGAAGCAAGTTTTCTTCCAATACTGTAGTCCACTGCAGAGCTGATAAAAATGAGTGAAAGAAATCTCCAGTCCCACCACCCATAAAAAATGTAACTAGCTACGACCACCAATAGGTTTTGTAGTCTTAGGTCCTTATTAAGCATGAACCAGTATAGCACAAATGTAATAGGAAGAAAAACTAAGAATTCAATTGAATTAAAGAGCATCTAGCGGCCTATTTAAAAACTTTAAAGTTGGGATGTGTAGAAAAGGTTAACATTTCTTTATCTCCTCTACTATCTCCATATGCATGAATCTCATTAAACTCAGATAAATCTAAAGCATTCCTCAGCCTGTTAACTTTTTCTTCACCGTAGCAATTCTTTCCCTCTATTTTACCTGTTACAGTATTATTTTTAATTTCCAATTTTGTGCCCAATAGCAGATCACAAACTGGTTTTGCCCAGGCGGCCAACCAATTTTCAAATGAAGCGGTAATAATAATTACCAGATCACCTCTTTCTTTATGAAAGTGTAATTTCTGCAGTGCACTTGATCTCACATAGCCAGGAACTCTTTCTGAAGCAAACTCCGCACAGAGAGTATCGAACTCTAACTTTGACGTACCTGAGAAGAAAAAAGACATAACTCTCTCCTTAGCCCTCCAGTTAGGATAAAGCTTCAATTTCATGAGTATTAAAATGGGGGCTAACAGCCCAAAGCCAGTAATAAATCTAACCTCACCTTTTGCAAATTTTATGAATTCAATGAAAGTATCCTCTTTTGTAATAGTACCATCAAAATCGAATAAGGCCAATTTCCTATATTTCATTCGACAAATTAAAGTATTAATGACTATTTATTTTGTCAGGTTTATAATTTTGACTTTTCATATATTATGAAGACTTCTACTTTAGTTAGCTTTCTCAAAAATCAAAATGCCAAAGCTCCATTTTTAGATAAACTAAAAATAGTGTACAGACCATATATCTGTCCATTCGACAAGCTTCTGATGCTGGTAAATGATAAAGATACTGTTTTTGACATTGGATGTGGTTCAGGGCAGTTTGCTCTATTATTGGCAGAATTTTGTAACCCAAAATTTATCCGGGGTATTGAAATTAGTCCGGGGCTCATTGAAAACGCTAATGCCTTACTTAAGAATCATAACTACCCAAATCATCATTTTTCTGTGTTTGATGGAAGTAGCTTACCTGACGAAATCAATACGTCAGATTTTATTTTTATGATTGATGTTTTACATCATATTCCTAAGAATAGCCAGGTTGACTTTCTCAAAAAACTATATGCTAAAATGGCCCCTGGTTCTAAGTTAGTACTAAAAGATATTGATGCGGGAAGCCTGTTTGTCATATTCAATAAAATTCATGATATGATTTTCGCAGGAGAGATTGGAAATGAATTTTCATTCAAACAATCAATTGACAAGTTGGAAGAAATTGGTTTTAAAATCTGCTCCACAAGTAAAAAACAGCTTTTTGTATATCCGCATTACACTATAATAGCCGAGAAATAACATGAAACGAAGAGTTTTTTTTATCATATGTTTCGCGTTCCTATCAGCATACCCTATTTACAGGAACTACTACTATGGCAGAGCTTTAGAGCAATACGAAAGACATGTGCAGTTTATGGAGGTCAACTCGCGGTTTCACAACCCTTGGCAGTACCGAATATTTTCCCCTCTTTCTGTAGAGCTGATTAAGAATATCTATGACCTGACTTTAGATAAGATTCTACCAATAGAGAAACTACTTAAATTAAATATAAACAGTGGAGCGTCCTCAACAACCAAGAAAACCGTTACGCTTTTTGAGCAGCTTAAGAACCCTGATTTCATCAAATACAATCTTATTTATTCTGTATATAGATTTGCTCTAAATCTTCTGCTTTACTATTTAGTCTTTCTATACCTGAAGCATTTCATTAAAAATAATTGGCTGATCTTTCTGGGCTTAATATTAACGGGGTATTTCTTCGGCAACGCCGTAACCGATAGTGACTTTACGCTCCATACATATATAGATAATGTGCTTTATTTATGTGCCGCACTTGTTATTCTTAAGGGTAAAAACCAGTGGTATATTCTGTTGTTGACAATCCTGGGGGCCTGTAACCGTGAAACTTCTTTATTAATCCCATTCCTTTTCCTTGTATCACATATTGATTGGAATGGTTGGAGACTGAATAATTTTGCGGTAAGGAAATTCCCGTTCCCTAAAAGTCAGGTAATAGTGATTACTGCTTTATGTGGCGTTTGTTTTATAGCCATCTTTATAAGTATACGGTGGTACTATGGCTACGAGCCAGCGACACAATGGAAAGTTCCCGCCGGTTTACCCATGCTGAAATTCAATCTTGCCAGTGTTAATTCCATTAAGTCTTATTTTGAAATGCTTGGTCTTTTTAGCATCATCCCACTTGTGTGCCTTTATAAATTTAAGCAAACTGATTTCCGGCTCAGGGTATGGTTTTTAGCGCTTGTACCGATTTGGTTCATGGTGCATTGGGTAGCAGTAGTAGCATATCAGCCCCGATTATTTTTGGTGCCTACTTTATTACTTTTCTTACCAATGCTATTGCAAATTATTGAAGGGAATAATGCACTAATAAAAGATGCTAAAGTCTCTGAAATAAATTAAAAGATAAAAGCTTAGCACCCAGAGAAATATAACAACCTGGATAAACCTATCTTTTAAGAGTAAATCAGTGGGGGAACCGGAATCATTTTCAACCAGGGCAATTTGAAGATAACGTAGCAAACCCGCTAAGACAAATAAAGAAGTGTAAAACAATCGATAGGTCCCCATTCTACTAATTACTTCATCCGAAAGCGTATACATAAGATAAGACACAAAAATAACGCCCATAAGTAAAGACATGCTGACGTTTAAAAAATCAAGACTATAGTTTTTCACTACTTTTCTCATGTTCTCACCAGAGATTTGTTTTATGATTAGGTCATCCCTTCTTTTGGCTATCGCCATGAAAAGCGCCAGGAGAAAAACCATGATTATTATCCAGTGAGAAAGCGCTATATCTGTGGCAATAGCGCCTGCCTTGATTCTAAGCACAAATCCTATAGCAACAATAAGTATATCCAGGATTGAAATATTTTTTAAACCCAACGTATAACATACATTCATGACAAAATAAATTGCCAATACAAACATGAACTTCAGGTTAATAGAGCCCGCCAGTGTCATACCTGAAATCAAGAGTAATATACTTAGTATCAAAGCGGAGGATTTTCGTACAGCGCCACTAGCAAGCGGTCGTAGTTTTTTCTTTGGATGGAGTTTATCCGCCTCTATGTCCTTGTAGTCATTGAGAACATAGATGGTACTGGCAACGAATGAAAAGGCAAGAAAAGCTAAAAGTAAAGACGGATACAGATTAAATCTGTCAAGCTGCCCGGAGAAAAATAATGGAAGAAAAAGAAAACTATTTTTTACCCAATGTTTTACTCGGATTAATCGAATGTATTCCACAATGATCTTTAGAAGTTAATACAAAGCATGTTGCCTAGTAAAGATAGAAAGATCAATTTTACCGACAACTTAAATCAACAGAGACGTATGGCAACACTTCCCGATTTTTTGATCATCGGAGCTGGTAAATCAGGAACCACTTCTCTCGATTTTTACTTAAAGCAGCACCCACAGGTATTCATGCCTGAATTAAAAGAGCCTAATTTTTTTGCTTATGAGGCACATTCGGTTAGTGATTTTAATGATCAGGAAACAATAAAACATTATCAGCAATCCATCACTGTATTTGATGAATATAAAAACTTATTTATCGGCGCACAAGCGGGCCAAGTGCTAGGAGAAGTGTCTAATACTACAATGTATATGCCTCATGCGATAGAATCAATTCAAAAATATTTAAAAAACCCAAAGATCATAGCCATTTTGAGAAACCCGGCGGAACGGCTAGTATCCAGATTTATGCATTTAGAGCGCGTTAATAAAGTCCCTAACACCACATTAGAAGATGTTTTCAACAAAGAATCGATTTGGTGGAAACGGGCGGACCTTGTGAATGAAGGCATGTACTACAAGCATCTTTCCAAATTCTACTCTTCATTTAACAACAATAATATTCATGTTATATTGTACCAGGATCTAAAACAAGATGTAAAAAAGGTTCTGCATGAGATATGTGAATTTTTAGAAATAGACACGAGCTATCAATTTGATACCTCTGTGGTTTACAATAAAAGTGGCAAGGTTAAGAACAAAGCTATTCAGAACTTAATAGGTGATAATAGTAAGGTAATAAATGCATTAAAAGCAGCTGTACCACTTGTTCATAGCTCGTTAAAACGAAATAAGTTCCTTCACTCTGCCGTACAGAAACTCAGAAATAAGAATCTTGAAAAGCCGAATATTGATATTGCTTTTAAAGCAAAAATAATCAACCAAATATATGACAGCGATATCAAAGCGCTCGAAGGTCTTTTAAATAGGGATTTAAGTTCATGGTATCAATTCAATGAATAGTAGCAGACTATTGGGTGATGGTCTGAACCGGTAACATCTTTTCTGATTAAAGACTTGATTGGAGTTATTCCTGATGAATAATATTGATGATCAATTCTAACAGGTACCCTGGATTTGTTGAAAGTCCTTCCAAGTCCTGTGTAAGTCTCTGCAAAAGTATTTTTTAGACTATTAGTAAGTCGGTTTAAGTTATAACTAAAAGGTAATTCATTAAAGTCTCCCGCCAAGACTAGTTTCTGAGGTGACTTTGAAATAAATGAATTCAACGCATTAATCTGATGGTAACGTGCAAACGTGGTACGTTTCCACTCAGAAAGTGCATACTTAATCTTTTGAAAAAATGGCTTGTCACCAAAATATAATTCCATTGATTCAAGATGAACATTCACCACCCTTAAAGTGTCTTCGGGGAGTTGAATATCGATAAAGGACATACCATTATACCTATTATCGCTTAAAAAGACTTTACCTTTATCAATAATTGGATATTTCGAAAAGGTAACTAGCCCTCTGGAAACACCATTATCATGCTTTGGGTTACGTAGAAACATGTGATCATAACCTCTTTCAGAGAATTCTTTTAAATATGAGTAAGACGAATTAAGACTATCATCAAAGAATTCTTGTATACAAATAACATCAGAATTAATCTCTCCAAAGTAGCTCTCAATATTTCTAGCTTCTGCAGATAGCTCATTTGACCAATAAGCTTTTGAATACACTCTTGGTAACTTGACAAAACTGGCATTAAAACTCGTTATCGACAATCCGTCCTTATACGAGGGGGAAGAGGAACCAAAAGTCAATAGTGGTTGAATGAGAAAAATCTGAAAAAGTAGTGAAGCAATATTTACAAAAAAGAGAAGCCTTCTCTTTATAATTGCAGCTAAAATTAGGGTAGCTAGGGTCAAGCTTACAATTAAGGGAAGAGACAAAAAAATCAGGTTGGAAAAAATGATTCCTAGAATTTCCAGTTGAGCTGAAATAAGAAGTAAAATTGATGTTAATGAAGTAATAATAAGAGGTTTATACATCTAACTCGTCTATATCTTTTTTGGCCGAAAATAAAATTAATCATCATTAGTTACCAACTAAAGCTTACTTATAATGAAGTTTTATCATTTAAGGCATGCATTAGTGTTTTGCCTGATGACCTCTCTGACAAAACTCTACAGTCAAAACTGTAATTGTGACCATGTTATAAATGCGAGCAATTCAGTTTTAAACATTATTGAGGCATCAGATTTCGATTACGAGCCAGGAGATGTATTTTGTATTACGGGAGGCACTTACTCTGCTTTTCGGTTCAATAACTTCATCGGGAGTGAATCGGAACCACTCATTTTCAAAAATTGCAATGGGCAAGTTGAACTGTCTTCACCGACTTATACAGCAATTCAATTTAGAGAATCTAAGTACATCCACGTCACTGGTACAGGGGACAGCAACCATGAATATGGTTTAAAGATTATCTATTCAAAATCAGGGACCAGTGGAATATCACTTTCGAGCTTAAGCTCTGATTTTGAAATAGATCACATGGATATTTCAAATACCGGATTTGCCGGTATAATTGCTAAGACAGATCCTTCCTGTGACGATCCTGATACTTGGAGAGAAAACTTTCTCATGGAAAACATAATCATTCATGATAATTATATCCATGAAACGGAAGGTGAAGGAATGTATATTGGCGGAACTTTTGGATTCGAAAATTCAAGTAGAATTTGTGACGGCACACCTCGATTTGCTCATCTTGTTAGTGGGCTCAAAGTTTATAATAACATCATTGAAAATACAGGTTGGGATGGATTACAAGTAAGTTTAGCCCAAAACAACTCAGAAGTATTCAATAATGTAATCAATGGTTATGGGACACGGAAAGAAGGTAATCAAAACTATGGAATGGCTCTTGGCGCAGGAAGCAGACTTAGGGTTTACAATAATATCGTGCTGCAAAATCCCTCGAACGTAACTAGGCTGCAAAGAGGCATTAGCATAATAGATGCGCTTACCGGATCCATGTATTTCAATAATGTTGTTGAAAGACCAGGGGGAGATGGAATATGGATGCATATTAGGATGTCCACAGCAGCAATTGGTGATGTAAACGAGTCGTATTATTTTGTTAATAACACGATCATAGAACCGGGTGGCTCAGGGATATTCTATAATACCAGTATACCGCAGGGTGGTGGCCCACGTGCCAACATTAAAAATGGATTCTACAATAATCTTATTGTTAACCCAGGAAATAACTATGAAAATAGTGGTTTCTGGAAAACAGCTGATGAAGCATTTATAGATTTCAATGAAAGGAGTCAGCGAGATGCCTCCGATAAAGTTGCAAATTATTTTACGCGCGATCTACCAAGTGTGAGATTCGTTGATGTTGGTACTGATAATTATAATATTCTAACAGGATCGCCAGTAATTGATAGCGGAATAGACGTTTCGGATATAGGTATTGGCTTTGATCTTAACTCTGGAGTTAGACCAACAGGTTTAGCTTATGACATTGGGGCTTTTGAGTATTTATCAACAAATATATCTCCAATCGCCAACGCTGGCCCTGATATCAATACTATTGTAAACACTGACCTGCAACTCAACGGCACGGCTTCAAGCGACCCCGATGGAACACTCACCTCCTACCTTTGGACCAAACAAAGCGGACCCGAGATTACAATCAACAATCCCGAACAGGCC
>CALBPF010000235.1 GCA_937899105.1 uncultured Flammeovirgaceae bacterium
TTATGTACCACTGGTCTTTCTATTAGTCCATGCTGTTAGAAAAGTATATTTTAACTTTTAGCTCTTTCCGGGTGTCTTTTCAACTTAAGGTCTTCAATTGTTCTACTTATATGCAGTTTGTAGTCTGGGTAGGGTATAGACTTGAGACAAGGGCTCTGCCAGCGCCGTATTTTCGCACTATATCTTGAAAATTTCAACAGCAAGTAAACCTGTCAGGGCCCCACTTTCATTCACAAAAGGCGTTGGATTACCCATCCCAAGGCGCTTGGCTATACCTAAGCTGACTACTCGGCATAACTATCTTGTATTACCAGGGCTGATCTGAATCCATAGCAATTATCTATAACTGTGGAGCTAAGCCTTTTGAAATTTCAGTCTGTTCTGGTCGAAACATAACTGCAGTCTTCTCTACTATTTAATGCTCTAAAAGTGGTGACCAGTCCTACTCAAAGTAATGAAGATGGCCGAAAGAATACCAGAAAAACCCAAGCTTTAAAAAAGGATGTGATTCTGGGGTTTATAAAAAAAGTTGAACGTGTTACTAATAACAGGTTAAGTAGAGTACTACAGCATGCTATGTCAGGCCATCAGCTAGAACAATCACCTTATTGTGCAATACCTCCACTACTCCTCCCGTAATTTCTATTGTACTTTCACCCTTACCATTCTTGTATTTCATTTGACCGGCCTTCAATGTGCTCACCAAAGGGGCGTGATCGTTCAATACTTGAAATTGCCCATCGACTCCGGGAAAGGTAACTGCACTGACTTCTCCCTCAAATACTTTTTTGGCAGGTGTTACTATTTCTAAAAACATTAGGCTTTTGCTTCTTCCATCATTTTCTCACCTTTTACTACAGCATCCTCTATTGAGCCCACAAGGTTGAAGGCCATTTCAGGAAGGTGGTCATACTTACCATCGATGATATCGTTGAATCCTGTTATAGTATCCTTAATATCAACAAGTACTCCTGGGATTCCGGTAAACTGCTCTGCTACGTGGAAAGGTTGAGATAAGAATCTTTGCACTCTTCTAGCTCTGTGCACCACTTCTTTATCCTCATCGGAGAGCTCGTCCATACCGAGGATCGCAATAATATCCTGAAGTTCTTTGTATCGCTGCAATATCTCTTTTACTCGTTGTGCACATTCATAATGCTTATCGCCAAGCACCTCGGCATTCAAAATTCTTGAAGTAGAATCAAGGGGGTCAACAGCTGGATAAATCCCTAGCTCGGAAATTTTTCTTGAAAGTACGGTAGTGGCGTCCAGGTGGGCAAAAGTCGTTGCTGGAGCCGGATCTGTTAAATCGTCGGCAGGAACATAAACAGCCTGTACAGAGGTAATAGAACCTTTCTTAGTGGATGTTATGCGTTCTTGCATAGCTCCCATCTCGGTTGCCAGGGTGGGCTGATATCCCACAGCTGAAGGCATACGACCAAGGAGGGCAGATACTTCAGAGCCAGCCTGGGTAAATCTGAATATATTGTCTATGAAGAAAAGGATATCTCTTCCAGCGCCCTCTCCATCTCCATCTCGGAAATATTCTGCTACTGTTAGTCCTGACAACGCCACTCGGGCACGTGCTCCCGGAGGCTCATTCATTTGACCAAACACAAATGTAGCTTTGGATTCTTTTAGTTTCTCATCGTCTACCTTTGAAAGGTCCCATCCGCCTTCTTCCATAGAGTGAAGGAAATCATCGCCATATGTAACAATTCCGGACTCAATCATTTCACGAAGAAGATCATTTCCTTCTCTTGTTCGCTCTCCAACACCGGCAAATACGGAAAGACCAGAATAAGCTTTAGCAATGTTATTAATCAGTTCCTGAATAAGAACTGTTTTACCTACACCAGCGCCGCCAAACAAACCGATTTTACCCCCTTTAGCGTAGGGCTCCAGTAGGTCTATTACCTTAATACCTGTGAATAGTACTTCTGTTGAGGTAGACAAATCTTCGAATTTAGGGGCATGTCTGTGAATAGGTAATCTATTCTTACCCTCCGGTTGTTTTATACCGTCGATGGCTTCACCAACAACATTAAATAAGCGACCTTTAATATCGTCACCAGTAGGCATTGTAATGGGCGTACCTTGGTCAACAACATCCATACCGCGAACAAGGCCTTCAGAACTTTCCATGGCAATAGTTCTTACGCGATCTTCGCCCAAGTGCTGTTGACACTCTAATACCACTACTTGTCCGTTTTCTTTAGTTACCTCAAGTGCATCAAGGATGTTAGGGAGTTTAGCCCCTTTTGCGTCAAAACTAACGTCCACTACTGGGCCGATTACCTGTGTGACTTTGCCAATATTTGCCATTTGTTATTCTTTGATTAGAAATTCTCGCTCTTCAAATTAAGCCGCAAAATTACATCTAATATCACATAAACCAAAGGTAGTAAAACGTTTTTTGAACTTCGTAAAGCCGATTATGACTGGAGTGAAATACGGAAGGTTGTTCCAATATCTTCTTCTGATGATTTTACGGTTATTTTGCCACCATGATATACTTCTATGATACGCTTGGCAAGGGTTAGCCCTAGTCCCCATCCTCTTTTTTTTGTAGTAAATCCTGCATCAAAAACATGTTTTAATTTCGACTTAGGGATACCCTTCCCCGTATCAGAGATGTCTACAAAAACACGACCTTCGCTACCCTTTAAAATGAAGATATGTATATTGCCAGAAGCGCTCATAGCGTCTACTGCATTTTTGCATAAGTTCTCAACTACCCACTCGAAAAGTGGTGGATTAATCTGCGCTTTAATTCCTTTGGTAAGTGCAGCAATGGTTATTTCAACCTTTGGGGAAATTCTAGGCCTTAGGTATTCAATGATAGAACCTATAAGTGGTTCTATTTCTTCCTCACTTAACACAGGGGTCGAACCAATATTGGAAAACCTTTCAGTAATTACCTGAAGTTTTTTTATATCCTTGTCCAACTCTCCAATCAGCTCTTTGTCTTTAATGTTTGCCTGATCTTTAAAATATTCTACCCATGCCATAAGCGAAGAGATGGGTGTGCCCAGCTGATGAGCGGTTTCCTTGGCCAGGCCTACCCAAACGCTGTTCTGCTCGGCGGCTTTTGAATAATCAAAAGCCATGTATGCGATGAATGCAATCACTGCAATTATTGATAGCTGTGCAATGGGATAGTAGGTAAGCTGTGTAAGTAGGAAGCTGTTTCTGTAGTATACATAATTCACTAAGTTAATTTCGTTGGTAAGCGCTTCTCTCACAATTACTTCTATGGGTTCATATTCGCCTCTCATTTTTTCGAGCTCTTCATAAAGTAACTGTTTTCGCTGCTTTTCATTTAAAGCTGAGTCGATATCAATATTTCTATGATGGATGATTTCTCCGCTTTCAGAAAGAAGAATAGTGGGGATAGAATTATTTTTGATTAAGATCTCATCGCTAACAAAGTTTAGGTCTTTATCTAGTTTAGCGTCAAGCGTATACTGTAAGGCTTTTGCATAAAGTTCAATTTGACTTTGCTCTCGATCTTTTAGCTGACTCACTAACAAATTAGTGTAAAAGATTGAAGTCACGCTAATAATAATAGACACGGATAGTATGATCCATTTGATTTTGTTTCGATCATATTTCAGATCAATCCCTACCGTTTTGATACCATCTGCCATCTGCTCAAATTAAACAAAAAAGCCGGATACTTAGCATCCGGCTTTGAATGTGTAAATTCTTCAGCTCAGTTCTTCATCATAAACCACTTGGCCAGTACCTTGTAATTTACTTTGGTGCCATGCATGAGAATGCCTACTCGGTAAATACGGCCGGCGAGCCATACAGTTCCTATGAATCCTAAAATAAGGAGGACCATGGAAAGCGCCAATTCCCAAGCAGGTACGCCAAATCCTATTCGGCCCATCATGGCAATTGGGGAAGTAAACGGTATTATGGACAGCCAGAAGCTTACGTTTCCATCCGGATTATTGATAATACTGCTCATGCCAACTATCCCTGCGATTAAAGGGATCATAATCGGGAACATAAACTGTTGTGCTTCAGATGCTGTATCTACAGCTGAACCCACCGCTGCAAAAAGAGAACCGTACAGGAGATAACCCCCTATGAAATAGAATATAAAAGTGAGAATGATTTTGGTAAACGGAATGCTGGCAAATAGTCTCATGGCTTTCTCCGCTTCCGGACTATTTTGTGCCATTTCAGCAGCTTCAGATAGCTGCGCTTGCTGGGGCATTTCTAGACCCAAGACACCGGTTACCACTGTAAATAATGTGCCCATAAGCACAACCCAAATGATAACTTGAAACAATCCTACCGAGGCCACTCCCAGTATTTTACCCATCATGAGTTGAAAGGGCTTCACTGTGGAAACAATTACCTCCACAATTTTACTGCTTTTTTCTTCTATTACACCCTGCATTACCTGCCCACCGTAGGCAAACATAAATATATAAATTAGAAAACCTGTGATGTAGCCAATACCGAAGGAAACACCAGCATCACTTTCCTTCTCTTCGCCCTCGCTTATATTTAGCGATTTCAGATCAATACTTGTCTTAAGCCGGTCCAGCATTTCTTTATCTACTTCATAAACCTTCAGTTTTTCATCCTGGATGGAGGATTCAATTTTGTTTTCAATGGAATTAATGGTCGAAAAGTTAGGATTGGACTTTGCATAAAGTGTAAAGCCCTGCGGTGATTCGATATCAAAATTTGGAATGTACAATAAACCATAGTCTTCGCTCTCGGTAAAAGCGCTTTTAGCAGTTTCCAAGTCCCCATTTACAGATACAAAAGAGTATTTTTCTGTGCTTTCCGTATTGAATTTACCGCTTTTGTCCAGTACATGGATGATCTGCTGTTTGGCGCTTTCATCCTCTTTTTTCATTAGAACAATCAACCCACCGAAAAGCGCTGGAAATATTAGTGGTACAAGGACTGTGGTAAGCAGGAATGACCTCTTTTTTACCCTGCTCATAAACTCTCTTTGTAATACTAGAAATAACTTATCCATTGTTTCCTCCTTCCACTTTTGAGATAAAAATTTCATTTATTGACGGCACCTTTTCAATGAAAGAATGAACCTCTGTTGTTGATATTAAATTCTGTAAAAGATCATTTGGACTAAGTTTCCCGTTCTTGATTTGGATTATGCTTTTATGCATTTCATCCTCCAGAACCTCATGACCTAAAACTTCAAAATCATTTGAAAGAGAACCATTTACAGCGCCTTTGTGGTCTACTAAGAAGGTATTGCTTCTATAGCTGTCTTTTATTGCTTTCTTAGTGCCTTCCAGAATCTTTTTACTGTTATTAATAAGGGCGATATGATCGCATAGTTCTTCTACAGATTCCATTCTATGAGTAGAGAATATAATTGTGCTCCCTTTTTCCCGTAACTCAAGAATTTCATCCTTGATAAGGTTGGCGTTTACGGGGTCAAAGCCTGAGAACGGTTCATCCAGAATAATGAGTTTGGGCTCATTCAATATAGTGGATATAAACTGGATTTTTTGGGCCATACCTTTTGAAAGGTCTTCAATTTTTTTATTCCACCACTCATAAATACCGAGCTTTTCGCACCAGGCTTTACTTCTTTTGATAGCTTCTTTTCTGGGTAGGTTTCTTAGCTGCCCTAGGTAGACCAATTGTTCGCCTACCTTCATCTTTTTGTAAAGGCCTCGTTCTTCTGGTAAATAGCCAATCATAGAAATATGATCTGCATTTAGGAGATCTCCATTGATTCTTACTTCGCCCTCATCGGTATTAATAATTTGATTGATAATACGAATGAAAGTGGTTTTCCCGGCCCCGTTAGGCCCCAGAAGACCATAGATGCTCCCTTCAGGAATGCTGATATCAACATTATCCAATGCAGTATGCTCAGCATATCTTTTAGTGATGTTTGTTGCTTTTAGTGCTTCCAATAGATTGAGATTTAATTCATGTCGTTAGTTCCTACGCTCCGGTATTTATTACACTAGAACATAGAAAATTTGAGTGAAGATAAATCTTAGCGACTAAAAAACTTAAATGAAATGAAGAGTGGCGGATTTATAAGATGGGTGAGTATAAGGCTAGTTGCGTTCTTTGAAAACTATGCTACCCATACTTACATCCAAGTCAAAATTCAGTACGTTTTCTGCATCCTCGGAGAACTCCTTGTTGACATAAGTGTTATCTCCAATCTTGGAGAAGGATTTACTCAATTTAACTCGGCATAACCACGAGTCCTTGATCTTTACCTTAACGGGAGTACCTTCTTTAGGTACAAATATCATCAGGTTTCCAGCGCCCACGGAACCTTTAATGGTACTTGATACTTCGGTTTTGTCAGTGAAATCCAGCATTAAATTTCCAAAACCGATATCTGCTACTACATGCTTAGCCTTTGAATGATTGAGCTTTTCAACATTAACAGATCCCAAATCCACTTTTACATAGAAAGTGTCCATTGCAATCATATTACTCTGATCTTCCTTATAACCAATGTTAACGTCGGCGCTCCCGGTATGTACCTTAAGATTATTGATCGATAGTCCACCCAGGTTAATATGTGCTTCACCTACGCCGTAGTCAAGATTTAAGTTATATGCCTTATTATCGGTCAAATAAACCTTCCAAGTTTTATCTTTTTCTTCCTCAGACCGACCAAACATCCGGTACGAAATGGATTGGCCTAAGCTTTCGGATCGGGAATCTTCCAAATCCAGGTTAATTTCACAATTTTTACCTGTAATGTTCTTTTCGAATGAATGTCCGTAGCTATCATAATCCTGATCGCTGTAGACATTTAGAAGTTCTTTACTTTCTCCTTGCTTAATGTAACAACGACCACTATTTACCTTAAAATTAAGATCGACCACACGGACTTCCGCATTATCCTCTACCGAAAATTGTTTTTTAACCTGTGAAATTGAAAGGGTAGAACTGATGATCCCCGCACCTAGCAAAACTAGTCTTCTCCGCATGTGGTATCTTACGAGAAAATTAGCGTGGTGTTACGAAAAAGTTACTTTTTTAGTTAGAAAAAATGAGAAAAACTTACATCCAAAGCAGATGCAATTTTATCTCATTTTAATTAAAAGAACTCTTTCATTCGTTCAAAGAAACCTTTATCACTTTTGCCAGGCTTAGGGGCAAAGTTTGAAGAGTGACGCATGCTTTCTAACTTGTCTTTTTCTTCAGTGGAAAGTGTTTTTGGTGTCCAAACATTAACATGTACGAGCTGGTCTCCGGTTTCATACCCATTAATGTCTTTTATTCCTTTGCCTCTCAAGCGCAAAATTTTACCACTTTGCGTTCCAGGTTCTATTTTAATACGGAGTTTGCCAGAAATCGAAGGTACTTCAACTGATGTTCCCAAGGCTGCATCAATAAAGCTTACATAGAGATCGTAAACCACGTTATTACCTTCCCGAACCAAATGCTCGCTTTCAGTTTCTTCAATTAATATTAGTAAATCACCAGCCGGTCCACCACCAGGCGATTCATTACCTTTACCGGACATTGAAAGCTGCATGCCTTCACTTACACCTGCTGGAATTTTGATAGGAATGATCTCCTCCTTTGAAACAAGTCCGGAGCTATCTACACCAGGAGGTCGGTGATCAAGAATTTGGCCTGAGCCGTTACATGTAGGACATGTACTCGTAGATACCATTTGACCCAGCATGGTATTGACCGCTTTCCTTACCTGACCGGTACCCTGGCATGTACTACATGTTTTGAAAGTGACACCATCAGCCTGCGTCAGGCGGTTTACTTTTATTTTCTTTTCTACGCCTTCTGCTATTTCCTGAAGCGTGAGCTTTAGTTTAATGCGAAGGTTGGAACCTTTGCGTTGCCTACGCCTTCCTCCACCTCCGCCTCCAAAGAAGCTTTCAAAAGGATTTCCGCCCCCTCCGCCAAAAATATCTCCAAATTGAGAGAATATGTCATCCACATTCATGCCGCCACCACCAAAGCCGCCGCCATTCATGCCTTGATGACCAAAACGATCATAGCGCTGCCGCTTTTCCTGATCACTTAGCACCTCATAGGCTTCTGCAGCCTCTTTGAAATTCTCTTCGGCTTGTGCGTCTCCGGGGTTTTTATCAGGATGATACTTGATAGCTACTTTTCTGTAGGCTTTCTTTATCTCATCCTGGCTGGCAGATTGACTTACACCTAATATTTCATAATAATCTCTTTTGGCCATTCTTCTTTACTTTACTAGCTTCCAATCACCACTTTTGCGTAGCGCACCACCTTATCTTTCAATAAATATCCTTTTTCTATAACATCGACAATTTTGCCCTTCAGCTTCTTTTTAGGAGCCGGTATCTGTGTGATGGCTTCGTGGAACTCGGGATCAAAATCGGAGCCTTGCTTATGCTCCATGGTCTTCAATCCTTTCTGCTCTAGTATTTTTTTGAATTTACCGGATATCAAGTCCAAACCTTCCTTTAAAGCCTTAATGTCTGAATCATTATCTTTAAAAGATTTTTCTGCGCGCTCAAAGTCATCAATTACGGATAGAAGGTCTGAAATCAAGCCTTCATTGGCAGTTTGAACCATTTCCAGCTTTTCTTTGGCAGTTCTGCGTCTAAAGTTTTCAAACTCTGAATATAATCTTAAATACTTATCCTTACTTTCTGACAATTCGTCTTGGAGAACCTCCAATTCGCTTTTTGTGTCAGCTTTTGGACTTTCTCCGTTTTCATTGCTGCTAACGTCCTGTTCGGAGTTATCTTCTGTTTTTGGCTCTTCTATCTGGTTATCAGCTGATTCTTGTATTTCCTTCTCTTCTAAATTCTCGTTTTCCATGTTATCCAAAGTAATAAAATATTGAACGCTTCCTGAATGTCAATTATTCTGCCAAATGAACCTGAATGCCAAAATGACATTATTTGTTCAAAATGCTCCAAAGCCTATCCTTTAGTTGCACAAGGCCTGTTTGAGCTATGCTCGAAATAAATAATGCTTCTATTCCCGGTGGGAGTTCCTGTTTCATTTCCAGAATTAGTTCCTCATCCAACATATCACTCTTCGAAATAGCCAGAAGTCTTTCTTTATCAAGAAGTTCAGGATTATACTTGTCAAGTTCTCCAACTAAAATCTCGTATTCCGTTTTTATATCTTCTGCATCCGCAGGAATAAGAAATAGCAGAACACTGTTTCTTTCAATATGTCTTAAAAACCTAGTACCCAGCCCTTTTCCTTCCGATGCACCTTCAATAATACCTGGGATATCTGCCATAATGAACGACTTGTGATCCCTGTAAGCTACTACGCCAAGGTTAGGAACCAGTGTGGTAAAAGGATAATCGGCTATTTCTGGTTTAGCAGCTGAAAGCACAGATAGTAAGGTGGATTTGCCCGCATTCGGAAAACCTACAAGACCTACATCCGCTAATACTTTTAGCTCTAAAACAACCCAGCTTTCAGAACCTTCTTCACCAGGCTGAGCATATCTGGGGGTTTGGTTGGTTGCTGTTTTGAAGTTTTCATTTCCCAGCCCTCCTCGTCCACCCTCGGCTAAAATTTTCTCCTGATTATCATGGGTGATTTCAAAAAGGATCTCGCCGGTTTCCGAATCCTTAGCTACCGCGCCAAGTGGCACCTCGAGTATGACATCCTCGCCTTGTGCTCCGGAGCGTCGTCCACCTTCACCGGGCTTGCCATTTTCGGCGATGACATGCTTTTTATAGCGTAAATGCAGGAGTGTCCAGAGTTGTGCATTACCTTTTAATATAATATGTCCACCTCTGCCTCCATTGCCTCCATCCGGCCCACCTTTTGGTACATGTTTCTCACGTCTGAAATGAGCAGATCCTGGTCCGCCTGCCCCGGAACGAGCACAAAACTTAACGTAGTCTATAAAGTTTGAAGATGACAAAACGCTTTGGTCGAGCGGCTTATAAGGAGTCTACAATCGAGGTAATTTCAGTAAAGATATCGTCTATATTTCCAACGCCGTTGACCGTTTTAAGCCTATCTTGTTCTTTATAAAAAGGCAGTACATGCACGGTCTTATCGAAATACTCTGCTATTCGCTTGTTAAGCTTATCTTCATCATCATCAGGCCTATTCTCAAGGGCTTTCCTTTTTGCTATGCGGTTACGCACTACCTCTTCAGAAACACTAAGTTCTATAACACCATGAATAGCAGTATCCATAGACTCCATTAATCCATCCAGCGCTTCTGCTTGTGCAACAGTTCTTGGGAACCCATCAAACAAAAAACCATTTACATCTGTATTTTTTTCCACCTCTTCCTTTAACATGGCAATGGTAATATCATCTGAAACGAGATTGCCGTTGTTCATGATCTCTTTTACTTTCTGACCTAATTCGGTGTCGTTTTTTGTGTGCCACCTAAACAGATCTCCGGTGGATATATGCTTAAGATTATATTGCTTTATTAACCCTTCACTTTGCGTGCCTTTACCTGCACCAGGAGGGCCAAATATGATTAAGTTTAACATTCTCTGTGATTTATTAATAAGTGGAAGGAGTCTCTACTACATTATACAGGTCCTTTAAATTACGACCCAGGCCATCATAATCCAAACCATAACCTAAAACGAAAGAATCAGGAAGTTGAAAGCCGATATACTTAATCAGGCTTTCAATTTTAGCAGACTTAGGTTTCTGGAACAGGGATACTACTTCAATGGACTTGGCTCCTAAGGACTTGAACTCGTCAAGCATTTTGGAAATAGTTTTACCGGTATCAACTACGTCTTCTATGATTATTACGTCCCTTTTGAAGATATTTTCACTTAAACCGATTAGCTGTTTTACATTTCCGGAACTTTCCATTTCCTCATAAGACGCTACTTTAACAAAAGAAATTTCACATTCAATATTTATTTCTTTTAGTAGATCCGACGCGAACATGAAGGATCCATTCAATATGGCGATGAATAGAGGGCTCTGATCTTTGTAATCATGGTTGAGTTGTTGAGCAAGAGAAAAGATCTTACCCTGCAACTCATTATGAGGAATGAGCATTTCGAAATACTTGTCTTTGACCTGTATCATTTGTTATGCGCCACTGTAGCCTAATCAAAACCATTTAATTTATCCGTTACTCCGTATTAGAGAAAACTGGTCTGTTCTAAAATGGCGTGCAAATATAAAAATTATATTGAGAGTCACAGGTTCTTCATTAAATAGACATACATCTTTATCATACTTACTATGTCTTTTTTATGAACCGTTTCATTTGGCGAATGGACATTATCTTCAGGTGCGCCTATGAAACACCAGTCAATGGGATAAGGGGACTGTTGTATTTCGCGCCCGTCACTGGAGCCGTTGCCTTCCACTTCCAACTGAAAATCAATTCCTGATTCCGCGGCCAACTGAATTATGCGATCTGTAAATAGTTTTCGCGGAATATTTCTATCGCGAATTGATATCGCTACGCCCATACCTGGTAGTACGCCATCTGTTACCCAAGTTATGTCTGAAATCAGGGCTTTTTTTATGCGCCATTTTTCATACATGTATTTGATGAGGAAGGGCACCGACCCTCCTCCATGTTCCTCCCAGGTGCTGAATACAATTACACCATCTGTTAACGTTTCAGCTACCTTAAGAGCATTATAAACACCAAGCCTATTATCTAAATAGCAACTGGTGATCTCATCTTTCGATTCTATAAAGTTGCATTTAAAGGCGAGGGGTGTTCCTCTGTCAATAGGTCTCCCAAAATTATGGTACAGCCTATTTCCCTCATCTTTTTGAAGTGTGCACTCAATTTCTCCAAGGCTATCCCTACCAACTAATCTATACCCGTCTTCTATCTGTGGCCCACCAATTGGAACGAGCTGATTTTCGTACCTTGTGGTAAAACCTATGGTGTCGATATGTGCAAAGATGGCGGTTTTAGGATTTCCGAATTCTAGAATAATGCAATTTTGAAAGTCATCGCCATGATAAACGGTAGGAGCTGTGACCCAAGAACTTTTATTTTCACGTATGTACTTTAAAATGAACTCTTTAGCTGGTTCCTCATCTCCGGAAGGTCCATGTACTGTACATAAATTTCGTAATAATTCAATGTCTATTTTCATTCGGTATTGAAAGATGTAGTTAATTTAACTTGATAGAATAGTTGTACTTGTTTTTATGCCTGTTATCAACTTTCTTTAGTCTCTATTCGCCAAAAAACCTGATGATTAATAATCTCTCGGAAACTAGTTCATTTGCAAATCAAATTCTTTTTGAACTTCGAAATAAGAACATTCAAACTGACCGTGGCAAATTTCGGAAAAATATGGAGAAGCTAGGTATTATTATGGCTTATGAACTGTCAAAGAAATTGGTTTACACTTCTAAAGAATTCGAAACGCCATTGGCTAAAATGGAGTTGCCTTTACCTGAACCGCCATTGATCATCGGGGTGTTGAGAGCAGCGCTGCCGTTTATGAATGGGTTTCTCTCCATTTTTGATCACGCTGATTCCGGGTTTATCGGAGCCTACAGAAAGGAGGGAACAGCCGATGTGCAGATAGACCTAAATTATGCGGCTTTGCCATCAATAGAAAGGAAGGTCGTAGCCGTTGTGGACCCAATGCTGGCTACAGGTAAGTCCTTTGTCAAAACAATAGAAGAACTCTCTAAATTTGGGCAAGCAAGTCATTTTCATTTGGTCTGTGCTATTGCTACCCCCGAGGGAATTCAGTATATTTCGAATCATTTGAAAAAAAATAAATACACAATTTGGGCTGCGGCAGTAGATAGCCATTTGGACGAGCATTCTTACATAGTTCCTGGGTTAGGTGATGCAGGAGATTTAAGTTACGGTGAAAAAATAGTGCGATAGGGAATGCTTTTTAACATAATTCTTCTCATAGCAGGCCTTTTTATTTTGATCCTTGGAGGGGATGCTCTTGTTCGTGGCGCATCTAATATAGCCTTGAGAGCGCATATTTCCCCCTTAGTGGTTGGGCTTACCATCGTAGCTTTTGGCACTTCCGCTCCGGAACTATTGATCAGTATTAAGGCGGCAATATCCGGGAGTCCGGATATGACTATGGGTAATGTTGTGGGATCGAATATTTGCAACCTGGCTTTAGTGCTGGGTGTTACTGCACTCATTGGTGTCATAAAAGTTCAACCTGATAGCATTAAGATTGATTGGCCTGTCACTATGGGTAGCTCACTACTACTTTATTTTGTTATAAAGGGGGATG
Organism: uncultured Flammeovirgaceae bacterium; assembly: GCA_937899105.1. GTDB lineage: Bacteria > Bacteroidota > Bacteroidia > Cytophagales > Cyclobacteriaceae > Fulvivirga. The sequence continues at coordinate 13,182 of CALBPF010000235.1, forward strand.
AAGCGATGATAAGCACGTATGAAGGGATTTTTTTTGTGATACTTCTGGCTATTTATACTTTCTTAATTATCCGTAAATCAAGAAAAGAAAATAAGGCGCTCCGTGAATTAGAAGAGGACCTTAACGTGCCGGAAACCAAGGTGGGAGTTTGGAAAGATGTGGCTTTTATCATTGCAGGATTAGCAGGACTATATTACGGTTCTGATTGGTTTGTTGGTGGAGCAAAAGAGTTGGCCATGTACCTGGGTGTAAGTGAAAGAGTAATCGGAATTACGGTTTTAGCTCTTGGTACCAGTTTGCCGGAACTTGTAACGGCCATAGTTGCATCCATTAAGAAAGAAACTGATTTGGCGCTTGGTAATCTTATGGGCTCTAATATCTTTAACATACTTTCTATTTTAGGCATAACCAGTATTATTCAGGATATTCATGTAAGCGAAGCAATAATTAATCACGACGTTACCGTTATGCTGGCAATTACTTTGCTGATCTTTCCATTGATGTTATATAAACGCTCTTTAGGTCGCCTTTCGGGTGCGATTTTGTTAATATCTTATCTTGTGTACACCTATTCCGTTATTACTTAAATGGAGGGAGAGATATTAAAGGGAATAAGTATTTTCCTTTTAACAATGTTGAAGTTTATAGCAGGCCCCACTCTTGGGTATGCTGCAGGATTCAGTTTTTTAACTACTGTGCTGATAACAATAAGTGGTATGATGGCCAGCGTTGTCCTTTTCACTTATCTGGGCGCTTATTTAAGAGAAAGGGTGCTCAGAAGATTCTTTAGAAGGAAAAGGGTCTTTTCACCTAAGACACGCAGGTTTGTAACCATTTGGAAAAAATACGGAATAAGCGGTATCGCCTTTCTAACGCCGCTTATATTAACACCCATAGGAGGGACCATTGTTCTTACCAGTTTTGGTAGTCCCCGGAGAGCCATACTTATGACTATGCTGTTCAGCGCCGTAATTTGGTCGTTGGTGTTTGTGTCACTCATTTATGCCTTTGGCACAGTATTTTTAGAAGGTATAATTAATTAGGCTGATTCATCATCTGGCAGCGCTTCAATATCATTAATCTATATTTTTTTTGAGATTTGCTGACCGGTCTTGGTAGCCGCTAATCCACCTAGTGCAGTTTCCTTGTAACGGTCTTCCATACTTTGTCCTACTTCGCCCATAGCTTCAATGCATTCATCTACTGGAATAACACCACTTACATTGGCTATGGCAATTTGGGCAGAAGAGTTAGCAATGGCTGCGGCGCTGGCGTTACGCACCACACAAGGAACTTCAACTAAACCTGCTACCGGGTCACAAATCAGGCCTAGCATACATTGGATAGTAATGGCTACAGCATTAAAGATTTGATCCACAGATCCTCCAAGGCAGTAAACAATAGCCCCTGAAGCCATCGCCGCTGCACTACCGGTTTCTGCCTGGCATCCTCCAACGGCGCCTGCCAAAGAAGCTCGTTGTTCGATAATAAGCGCGATGCCGGCTCCTATAAGAAGTCCTTCGTAAATCTTTTTGTCCTCCAAACCGTGAATTTCCTGAAGTGTATAGAGTGTGCCAGGAAGTATTCCGGATGCTCCGGCGGTTGGCGCAGCCACTATCCGACCCATGCAAGAGTTCACTTCTTTAGCTGCAAGCGCTCTTGATATTAGCTTCTGAAATTCCTTGGAAAGTACGGTAGTTGAATGGTTGAATACTTTTTTTGCACCATTGTTTATCATCTCGGATCTTGAAGTCATCTCTTCAGTAAGACCCGTATTTACTGCATCTTTCATTACACTATATGCACGGCTTAAACCATTCCATATAGCGTCATCATCATTCCCTTTTTGATCTCTTTCATATTCTAAAACACACTCAAAAAGAGACATATCGTTTTTATGACAATATTCTTTCCAACCTTTGAAGCTTTCAAAAAGATAACTCATGGCTATTTTTTTTGTAAAGCTAGTGAATTGACGCTTATATCATTTTAAACGATTAAAGCTGGGCATAAAAAACAGCTACCCCTTAGAGCAGCTGTTTTTTACATTGGGCTAGAATGGTACTATCCATTCATCGAAATCAGAAATTCCTGGTTGTTTCTTGTTCCTTTCATTTTCGAAAGTAAAAATTCCATAGCTTCAATAGAGTTCATATCTGACATATACTTTCGAAGTATCCATACACGTTGAAGTTCTTCCTCAGTAAGCAGCAGATCTTCTCTTCGGGTACCTGATGCGGGAACATCAATAGCAGGATATACCCGCTTATTGGAAAGTTTTCTATCCAATTGAAGTTCCATATTACCTGTGCCTTTGAATTCTTCAAAGATCACTTCATCCATTTTAGAACCGGTTTCAATGAGAGCGGTAGCTATGATCGTCAATGAGCCCCCATTCTCTACATTTCTTGCCGCTCCAAAGAATCTTTTGGGTTTGTGTAGCGCATTGGCGTCTACACCACCGCTCAATATCTTACCTGATGAAGGAACCACGGTGTTATAGGCCCGGGCTAGACGGGTGATTGAGTCCAGAAGGATAACAACATCATGGCCACACTCTACCATACGCTTGGCTTTTTCCAATACCATACTGGAAACTTTTACATGGCGGTCTGCTTGCTCATCGAAAGTTGAAGATATGACTTCAGCTTTTACACTGCGCGCCATATCTGTTACCTCTTCAGGTCGTTCATCAATAAGCAAAATTATGAGGTAGCACTCCGGATGGTTTTCAGCGATGGCGTTCGCTACGTTTTTAAGGAGAACGGTTTTACCTGTTTTAGGTTGAGCTACAATCATTCCTCTTTGCCCTTTACCGATAGGTGAAAATAAATCTAATACTCTGGTGGAATAATTATCAGGTTTGGAACTGAGGCTTATTTTTTCTTCAGGGAATAAGGGAGTCAGGTATTCAAAAGGTACACGGTCTCTGATCTCTTCCGTCGTCTTTCCATTTACAAGCGCAACCCTCAATAAAGCAAAATACTTTTCGCCCTCTTTAGGAGGTCTTATTTGTCCTTGTACAGTATCTCCGGTTTTAAGTCCAAAAAGTTTGATCTGAGATGGTGAAACATAAATATCATCCGGGCTAGCAAGGTAGTTGTAGTCAGACGAACGAAGGAAGCCATAACCATCTTGCATTATTTCAAGAACACCTTCATTCTCGATGACTCCGTCAAAATCCTTGACATTGCTTTCTTTTTTCTGAGGGCGCTCTCTCTCCCGATCACCACGACCTTTATCGCTATCATCCCTGCGCCGGTCACTATCTCTTCTGCTTTCTTCTTTACTTTCTGCGGGTTGCTTTTCCAGCTCCTTCTCAGACTTGCCTATTTCGTCAAGCTCAATGTTAAACGACTCTAAAAGCTCGTCGGCAGACGGTTCTTTCTCTTCTTTTTTAGCCGCTACATTTTGCCTTCTTCTAGGCTTTGTAGCTTTCTTTTCAGTCGCTTTAGGTTTTTCCTTAGATTCCGCTTTTTCGCCTTCTTTTTTCTTAGGCAAGTCTTTTTCCGGTATTACCGCCTGCTGATCTAAAATTTTGTAGATCAAGTCTTCTTTGCTAAGCCTCTTGTAGTTTTTCAGGCCTAATTCCTCAGCTATTTCTTTCAGTTCTGAAAGAAGCCTGACATTCAGTTCTTCTTTGTTGTACATAAAAATGGGAAGTCGTTCAAGACTATACTAGATAGGTTATTTTTTTATTCAATTGGTTAGTGACAAAGATTGTTCACTACTTAAAAAATTCTGTTGTGTGATTGTTATGGTGTAAGCTATTGGCAATCGGAATAATCTCCAACGCTTTATTATCATTTGACATTGCAATAATATATGAACCCCTTTCAATTGGCAAACATTTAGCGGTAAAATATCAATCTTGATAATGATAGCACAGCTTTTACTTCCAAAATGGCTTATTTTGCAGATCTTAAAATTTAGAACAGAAATGTTACAGATAGCCCAGCTTAGGGATAACAAGGATAAAATAGTTGAAGCGCTAATTAAGCGAAATTTTAAAGAGGCTGAAGAAGAAGTAAACCGGGTGATTGATCTGGACAAAGAAAGAAGAAACCTGGTGCAAGACCTGGAGAATACCCAGTCCGAGTCGAACAACCTTTCTAAGCAAATTGGTATGCTAATGCGAGCGGGTAATAAGGATGAAGCTGAGAGAGTGAAATCACAAACCACCAGCCTGAAGGAAAAGGTAAAGGGACTTTCAGAAAAGCTGAATATAGTGGAAGTTGATTTAAAAACTGAATTATACAAAATACCCAATGTACCCAATGATGATGTCCCAGCAGGAACTACAGAAACAGATAATGAAGTAGTGCATGAGCATGGTGAAGCCCCGGAGTTACCCGACGAAGCATTACCACATTGGGAGCTTATAAAAAAGTATGACATTATTGACTTTGAGCTTGGTGTAAAAATAACGGGCGCAGGCTTTCCAATTTACAAGGGGAAAGGTGCACGGCTTCAGCGTGCGCTAGTTAACTTTTTTTTAGATGAGGCTTTGAACGCAGGATACACAGAGGTGCAACCGCCTATTGTTATTAATGAGAGTTCAGGGTATGGTACCGGACAATTACCCGACAAGGACGGTCAGATGTATCATGTAGGTGAAGAAAATTTCTTTCTGATCCCTACAGCAGAAGTCCCGATAACAAATATGTATCGTGATGTGATTCTTAAAGAAACTGAGCTACCCGTTAAAAATGTGGGATACACGCCATGTTTTAGACGAGAGGCTGGAAGCTGGGGTGCTCATGTACGCGGATTAAACCGACTGCATCAGTTTGACAAGGTCGAGATTGTTCAGATTGATCATCCTGACAATTCCTACAACACCCTGAAAGCTATGTGCAAACATGTTCAGGGATTGCTTGAGAAACTACAACTAAAGTATCGTGTATTAAATCTTTGTGGCGGAGACCTTGGGTTTACGTCAGCTCAGACGTTTGACATGGAAGTTTACTCAGCGGCTCAGGAGAAGTGGCTGGAGGTAAGTTCAGTAAGCAATTTTGAAACGTACCAGGCTAATAGGCTGAAACTCAGGTTTGAGAATACCGATAAAAAGAAACGGCTTTTACATACTCTCAATGGAAGCGCCCTGGCATTACCAAGAATTATCGCTGCCATTTTAGAAAACAACCAAACAAAAGACGGCATTATAATACCGGAAGTACTCAGGCCTTATACCGGATTTGACAAAATTGACTGATTTCTTGCCTTATACAAGGTAAAACCAAGTGTGAATAAAATAGCCAGGCATGCGGCTATCACAATTTCATTGTTGGTAGGTTCAGTGGTGGCTCTTTTTATAACGATGCCAATAAGAGCCCATGTTATAACTAATGAATAGGTCCAGTTTACCTTACTGATAGATACAAACCAAACAAATAGTTGGGTGACCAAGATAAGAATAATCGTGATCAGCCCTGGGAAGGGCAAGTCGATATTCCAATGAACTAGTAGTGCAGTCACGTTGGCAATGGTAGCTACACAGATCCATGCGAAATAAATATTCATTGGAATAAACACCAGCCAGAATTCAAGCCTGCCGGAGGTATTCGTTGTTAAGTATATTTTGATCAATACCAGCAAAAACAGGAGCATTATAAAAAGAGAAACTTCAATTTGTTGATAATGCCAGGCAAATACCCATGACATATTTAAAATACAAGTAGCCACGAAAAGCAGGTTAAATTGGAGGCCTAACGATTTTTTGCTTATGAACGGGTAGAGTACAAACCCAATTAAACTGAGGTAGATAATTGACCAAATGGAGAATGTTATCCCGGCTGGAACGAACAGGTTTGGGTACAAAGCCGATATTTCACCAGTATTCATGCCATTTATCGGTAGCGCATTAGCTAATGCATTTACCGCGATAACAGCGCTTATCATTATTACATTAATCCACTTCATATGTAGGTATTTAAATCATTGATTTACCATCTATCAATAACTTGATGGATGATATTAATCCGCTAATTATATTAACCGACTAAACAAAACTTAAGCATGAAATGAACACAAACTTTAGAGTTCCTTCACACAGAGAATTACCTGCAAAAGAATTATTGACCAATTTCGTGCAACCGTCGAAAACAAAACTTCTTATGAAACAGTTAGTCATTCCTTTATGTTTGTTGGCCTTGGCTATGTCATGTTCCGAGCCCAAAGAAAAAGAGACTTTTGATTACCCTGAAACAGCTAAAGTGGACACAATAGATACTTATTTTGGTACGGATGTGCCTGATCCATACCGATGGTTGGAAGACGATAACTCGGAGCAAACGGCACAATGGGTTACGGCTCAAAACAAGGTAACCAGGGGCTATCTTGATAAAATACCTTATAAAGGCAATATTAAAAAAAGGCTTGAGGAGCTCTTTGATTATGAAAGAGTATCAGCTCCAAATAAGGAGGGTAACTATTACTATTTTTATAAAAATGATGGCTTGCAAAATCAAAGTGTGCTGTATCGCAAAAAATCCATTGATGATGAACCCGAGATATTCATCGATCCTAATAAATTCAAGGAGGACGGTACTATTTCATTGGCGGGTTCCAGTTTCTCGCAAGATGGGAGCTTATTTGCCTATTTGATTTCGGAAGGTGGGTCAGATTGGCGTAAAGCCATTGTAATAGACACTGAAACTAAGGTTGAGCAGGGTGATACACTTCGAAATATTAAATTCAGTGGCATCTCTTGGAAGGGCAACGAGGGATTTTATTATACACGCTATGAAAAGCCTGAAGAAGGAATGGAGTTGTCCGGCATTGTCACCAACGGCAAACTATATTACAACAAGCTTGGCACCCCGCAAGCTTCGGTTGAGCTTGTTTTTTCACCCGATAAAGAAAAGGCCAGAGCGGGTGGTTATCTCACAGAGGATAACCGCTTTCTGGTAATTACGGTGTCTGAAGGTACTTCAGGCAATAAGCTTTATGCAAAAGATCTGCAAAGCGGCAGCGAGATCATCAGTATTGTTGATGACCTTGAAAATGATCAGTTTGTGATTGATAATAAAGGCGCCAAGCTATTGGTCTACACCAATATTGATGCGCCAAATTATAAGGTAGTAGAGGTTGACCCGACCAACCCAGGTCGTGAGAATTGGATAGATATTATTCCTGAAACAGAAAATGTGCTAAGCGCCAATACAGCAGGAGGTTACATTTTTGCTACGTATTTGGAAGATGCTAAAACCGCCGTTAAGCAGCTGGATTATGATGGAGAGCTTATCAGGGATGTAGAGCTACCGGGGATAGGTACAGCCAATGGTTTTGGAGGTAAAGCAAGTGAAAAAGATCTCTATTACAACTTCACTTCATTTACCTATCCTTCTACTATCTTTAAATATGACATTGAAAGTGGTGAATCCGAGCTTTATGAAAAGCCTGAAGTAGATTTTAATCCTGAAAACTTTGAAACCAAACAGGTATTTTATGAAAGTAAAGATGGTACAAGAGTACCGATGTTCATCGTGCATAAAAAAGGTATTGAGCTAAATGGAAAGAATCCAACCTACCTATATGCCTATGGAGGGTTTAATATCAGTTTAAGACCTTCATTCAGCACTTCCAGAATTGTATGGTTAGAAAATGGCGGTATATATGCACAGCCGAATATTCGTGGTGGCGGTGAGTATGGGGAAGCATGGCATAAGGCAGGCACTAAAATGCAAAAGCAAAATGTGTTCGATGATTTCATTGCGGCGGGTGAATACTTGATCAAAAATAAGTATACCTCATCGGATTATTAGGCTATAGCCGGAGGTTCAAATGGTGGGCTTTTGGTAGGGGCCACCATGACTCAACGCCCTGAACTTGCAAAGGTAGCCTTCCCGGCCGTGGGCGTAATGGACATGTTGCGCTATCACAAATTTACCATAGGTTATGCCTGGGCGTCTGATTACGGTACTTCGGAGGATTCTAAGGATATGTTTGAATACCTGAAAGGTTATTCACCGGTTCATAACCTCAATCCAGGTACGGCCTACCCGGCTACTATGGTTACCACAGCGGATCATGATGATCGTGTTGTTCCTGCACACTCATTTAAGTTTGCGGCCACATTACAGGAGAATCATCAGGGGGATAATCCTGTGTTGATTAGAATTGAAACGGATGCCGGTCATGGAGCCGGAACCCCAATCTCTAAAACCATAGATCAGCAAGCGGATAGATATGCCTTTGCCTGGTATAACATGGGAGTTATACCACCTATTGCCAAATCAGATCAATGATTATTAGGAAGGATATAAAGGAAGACCTACCTCAGGTACTTGATCTTATCAATGAGCTTGCGAATATGAAAAAGCTCTGGATCAAGTAATAAATACAGTAGA
>CALBPF010000236.1 GCA_937899105.1 uncultured Flammeovirgaceae bacterium
ATCTTATGGATCTGACTGATGGTAGTTAACCCATCTTTTCCTTCCATTTGGGCATGTTTTGGATTTATATTATTTACTACTTCCAGGTGGTTAGGAAAGATATTGACGGAGATCCTGACCGGGTGCTTTGCGCTAATCTCGTTGTGCTTGATTACATTTTCGAGTAGATTCAACAGTGTCACCGGCACTATTCGCATTTGGCCATCGACCGTTTTGGTGATCTCGTAAGATAAGCCCTCTCCAAACCTTTCTTTCAAAATACTAACATAGTGATCAAAAACCTCCAGTTCTTCCTCAAGCGCTACGAACTCGTTTTCCTGCGATTGAAAACTATACCGCATCACTTTGGATAGGCTCATCACAAATTCTTCAGCCATGCCACTTTTCTCAACGATCAGACTATGCAAGGTATTAAGGTTATTGAACAGAAAATGAGGCTCCAGTTTATTGTATAATAACTCATAATGGAGGCGCAGTTTTTCCTTTTCATATTCCGCTTTTTTTAATTCCGATTGCAGGCGCTGTCGACTGGTCTTTGCCACCTGGTAGGCACTAAAGATCAAAACGTAACCCACGGTTATACTCAGTGTGGTGATTAAAATATGGTTGAATCCAATACTATCGTTTTGATTGTAAATAACAATGAACGATTGCTTCATAATTATATAAAGGATCAGTCCGAATACCAGTGAGATTACCCAGGCCATGACGAAATTCAGAAATAATCTCAGGTTTCGGTTTGGAAGACTTCTTTTTTCGAGGAAGTCATCAACCATACCCACAAAGAATAGATCCGCATAAAACTGAACGATCGCCTTGAAGAGGGCAATCCAAGAAAAGTTTTCAGGAGAATTGAAGTTAGTACTGATCACATAGATCCCGTACAGTACGGAAGCCAGGAGTGGTGGATACCACAATGAAATACGGTTAATAAATTTCATAGATCGTTACCTCGATTTTCCTTCAAAATTCCTTTGATCCAGCTTGTTATCAGCAATGAATTTAACCCAATAATTAGTTTTTGTGCTTCAATAACCCAAATCCACAACTCATTAATGATAATACAGGGTGGAGTTGTGCTTCTCCGGAGGCGAAAACCTACCAAAAAACTGGCTCAAGCAATACTCAGCATCGGCTGATGAAAATTCAAGCCTTATCATTGAGGCAAATGCATATAAAGTAATGAAAAAGTTATCGGTGTTGTCTTTGATTTTCCTTGTTGTTTTATCCGTTCAGGTAAGGGCTCAGGAACAGGTGATTTATCCCATCCAGTCCAAGAATAGTTCCTATTCCGGTGAAGGTGTTCAATGGATCTTGGGTCGGGCCGATTCCGTCCAATTTTTGATGTTCGGGGAGCAGCATAACGTGGAAGGCATCGCAGAGTTTGTGGATTTCATGTATAATGAGCTGCACAAAAAAGGGTTTCACAACATGGTGTTAGAGACGGACGGCTGGACTACGCAACGATCTGCTGATCTGGGTGTAGATGTCTTCACTCGGAAAAACCCACATTCCATTGCCTTTGATACCAACGGCGATCTGCAACTAATGCAATCTGCCATAGACTTAAATCCTGATATTAAAACTCCGATCTGGGGTGTAGACCAGATGCAAACGGCCATTCATCCTTTTCACCGGCTGGTAGAAATTGCTAACACGAGCAAGCAAAAACGTATTGCCCGTGGTGCCTTTCTTAAGGCGGCTTTAAAAATGGGTCGCTACACCCGTCAGGATCATCAAAAAAATCTTGATGCGCTGGAAGAGGTATTTTCCGAGAACCTCTCTAAAGAAAAGGATCAGATCATTCACGAGATCCGGCAAACTATGGAGATTTTTTATACGTGGATGAACCCCGCTACACGTGGCGAATCCGTAGCGAACAGGGAAGCCCTTATGGGTCAAAACTTTGATACCTACCTTGGCACCGCTCCCGATGCAAAAGCCGTTTTCAAAATGGGCGGAGCGCACACGCTATATGGCATTGGCCCCAACGGAGTTCCTACCTTCGGTGACCATGTAAAAAAGATCGCAAACCAGAAAGATCAACCTGTTTTGTCAGTTTCTATCTATCGCTATAACCCCGAAAGCACTTTTATGAAAGACCTTGATTTTGGAGAGAACAAAATGCTATTGATCAATTGCAAAGCTGCTCTATTTACTGACCCGGAAGATTCTGCCCGCCTGGCTCAGCGAGACGCCATCATTTTGCTAAAGGAGGCCGGCTATGCCAATAAAAGTATCAATTGGTCGTACGAAGATGCATTTAAGAGTGGGTTGATCAAAAGGTTGATCCCACTAGGGTTGGCGTTAATATTTGGACTAATCACCATTATCGCTTTTCTCATAGGGCTGATCAAAGGCAAAAAACGACTCGCTTTTCCGGCCCTGGCTTCACTGCTGGCCCTAGGTTTGGTGGCTTTTCAATTGGTACAGATCCTTGATGCCAATGCCTCCGCCACTATATCTACCGGATACCTACCAACCGCGATGCACTTACTTTTGTTAGCGGCTTCGCTGGCATTTATCTACGCTGCTTTTAAGATTTTTAAGTCGGAGGCTTCACTTATGGGTAAGTTTTATTATGTGCTGTTTACGATAAGCTTTGCCGTGCTTTCTTATCAGGTATTCTATTGGAATATTGGGGGGTAACTAATAGTAAGGAAACTTGTAGTTAGAGCTTTGAAAAAAGTCATCAATTCTATTTTATAATTTGTCCTCCACTTCTTGACAGAAATCGGCCAAACTTTGGTTAAAGGTGAGATATTTCTCTTTTGCGAAATTCTTTCGCTTAGAGAACTTGTCTGATATGTCTGAAAACCCTTCTAAATTGTGAGTATATTTCACTCCCTTCTTGCTCAATATTCTTTTCAGCCTAGCTTTGGGGTCAGCACTTGTAGTTGAATCTCTACTTTCATAAATCGTTAGAATCCAAGCCTCAGTTTCCTCGATTGCTACGGCATAAATTGTTTCATCAAGGAATTCATTGTCAAGCCACTCATTGATCTTTTCAATAATTCTTTGCCGCAAAACCGAAGAATAATTCTGATTTTTTTCAGGTTTTGTAACCCCAAACTCATGAGACTCGGCTGAATCTACCTGAATAATGATTATGCCTTGATCTTCAATACTCAAAAACCGACTGATTTTTTCACGGTTCAAACATTCTTCCCTGACATTTGTCCAACTACCGAAGGAGTCTACAGGATTGACAGCGAGATCTGTCTCATCTCTACTATAATCCGGTCTCAAAGGCACAATTTGAGAAGAATCAATCCCCTTTAATCCTTTCAGAATTTTAGAGATAACCGCTCGATCGGTATGCCCTTCACAAATAACCCCAATCTTCATTTTAGAAACTATTTGGAACAGCACCTAAAAGTCCTTCCATCCACATTTCGGAAAGCTTTAAATTTTTGGCAGAGACACCCTTCTTAAACTTGATCCTTCGAACCTCTGTAGCCCCTTCATCTGTCCTATACACTTCGAACAAACGTTGTGAATCATCATGAAGATTAAGACCATCTAATATTGCCGGGTTGTGAGTCGTTACTATGGCCTGTTTACCCCTTTCTTGTGAGAGCTTGGTCAATTCTTTAATCAGAGATCGACACAACTTTGGATTAAGGGCGGTCTCAATATTGTCTATAGCAAAGAAGTCAGGCGTTTTATTGCTTATGAAAAGCGCTAAATAGAAGATCACATGGAGGATACCTTCATTCGCATTTTCAGCTGAGAACAGGTTGTTTTTCTTTTGCATGAACCTATCATGAAAATATAGCGTGGATGAGCTTTTGCCGAGTTTATATCCTTCAAGTTTATTTTCATCATGCTTATCAAGAGTAATTTTATCGAGCCAATTAAAAAACAGTTTACAAGTCAATAACTTAGATGTTTCATAACTATTGAAATTGCTAATCAGGACATCCAATCCTTCACCATTAATTCCAAGCGGTACTTTTCTACTAGTTGCATCTAATCCCCTTAGTGTCTGTGTAGATAAGTTATAGATCTATAAATTGTATAGTATCTTTGTATACTTGCTTGAAACGCTTACGCCTCTCTGACTTATTAGTGAATTAAGCTCTTCTAGCATCTCATCGGATTCCAGTCTTTCTCTATTTGTGATATCACGCAAATAATCCATCAAGACTTCAGGAATCTGCTCTTCTTTTTCTAGGTCAATCCATTTTGCGTACAGATCATTGATATTTGAGCTTTGAAATGTAGACCGAATGGTATGAACATCTCCTTGATCAATGAAATTAGCATAGATTTCAATTTTCTTTTTGAGCTGTTTTCCGAGAAAAGAACTTAATGTTAGCGTAGGTTTCGCAACCCTCACCCCTCTACTCATTAGCCCGTCTACATCCAAATCATTTCCTTTTGAAGCGCCAAGCATGGCTACAGCTTCAAGGATGTTAGACTTACCGGAGCCATTCGCTCCAATTAAGACGGTGAATCGACCAAGTTCGAGCTCCATGCTTTCAATGGACTTGTAATTGAAGATTTCGATTCTTGTTATCAGAGCGGTTTCTTCGAGATTCTCGACAAATTGTAATCGCTTGAATCGCTCAACCATTTCTTGCCAATTGTTAGAACCATAGGTTTTGATGGTTTCCAGAGTAAGTGGCTTGATAGCATAATGAGTTTTTGAGCTTTGAGGAGGCAGAGAAGGATTATCTGGATTAAGATCAATTATCTGCTGTTCAATGAAAGGATTGAGCGCACCTTTTCTGAAAGACTCTCTCGTATTTGGCTTATACTCTTGGTCGTAGGTTTGATTAACAAAGCCCATGATTCCCTTGGATAGAGTTAAACTCCGTCTTGTTGCATCTTTCCAAGGTGTATTCTGTCTAATTCCACATAATGCCAAAAATGTCAATGCAGATATCTTGTTTTGCTGTGCCTCTGGCAAGCCTAGGTCATAAAGGATTTGCTGCGTTTGTTCTATTCTATCCATTTATAGTTTTCTAACTCCATTAAGATTTAACACCCTTTCGACAATTTCATCTATTCCTTCGATTCCATCCAAAGACAGTCTCTGATATTCTTTACCTATTTCAATGATTAACTCGAGAGGAGGCATTGGTGTTTTGTTCAACTCTGTTGCACTTATCTGGGTGTTGCCGCTAAATGATCTAAAGTATGCTTCAAAAAGACTGCTGTTGTATAGCACAGCAAGGCCTAATGTTTCTGTTGACCCTAATTCACC